>MHYW01000012.1:9909-14731 GCA_001828545.1 Planctomycetes bacterium RIFCSPHIGHO2_12_FULL_52_36 | reverse complement strand
GGCCAGATAAATTTTCCTTTCTCATCTACCCTGAACCAATTGACTGAAAATATCTTTGGGGGATGAGTTAACTTTTTCCCCATATTAATCCAATGCCTGAAATAATCGCCCATGTTATAGCCGCAGAAGGGAAGCATTGCCATAGGGTCTCTTCTTACCATACCCACTTGATGAGAGGCCGCGGCCGTGGTCTCCGAACCCGTCCTGGCACCCAGGAATACGCCGTGCTGCCAATTGAAACTCTCAACCACCAAAGGTATAAGTTGCGTCCTCCTTCCGCCCAGAATCATCGCCGAGATGGGTACGCCTTTGGGGTTATCAAACTCTTTTGAGAGCGTGGGGCAGTTGTGTATAGATGCAGTGAACCTGGAGTTAGGGTGTGCGGCATCGCCAGCCTGGGAACTATCCCAGGCCCTACCCTGCCAATCCACTAAATTTTTGGGCATAGGGCCATCCATTCCCTCCCACCAGGGTTCGTTAGTCTCCACATTCAGGGCTGTATTTGTATAGATAGTGGGATAGAATTTATTGGCCCTTAGGGTCCTCATCATATTGGGATTAGTCTTCATGGAAGTCCCCGGTACCACCCCAAAAAAACCTGCTTCAGGGTTTATGGCATAGAGCCTGCCATCAGGACCGATGTTTAACCAGGCAATATCATCCCCCAGGGTCCATACCTTGTAGCCGGGAAGCGGTGACTCAAGCATTGCCAGGTTAGTCTTTCCACAGGCGGAGGGCATTGCAGCTGTAATATAGGTGATATTACCCTGGGGGTCCTCAATACCCATAATCACCATATGCTCGGCAAGCCATCCTTCTTTTAAGCCTAACCAGGAAGCCATTCTTAGGGCAAAACATTTCTTCCCTAATAGGGCGTTTCCTCCGTAACCAGAACCAATACTCCACACTAGATTTTCATCGGGGAAATGCATAATAAACCGTCTACTGGGATCAAGGTCACCCACAGAGTGGAGCCCTTTCACAAAATCCTGGCTGCTTCCAATCTTCTCTGTCACAAACCTCCCTACACGGGCCATTATCCTCATGTTTACCGCCACATAAGCGGTATCGGTAATTTGTACACAGGCTTTTGCATAAGGTGAGTCAGGGTGTCCCATCATGTAAGGTATTACATACATCGTCCTGCCGCGCATACAGCCGCTGGATAACCTGGTAAGGCGCTCTTTCGCCTCTTTTGGTCCCATCCAATTATTATTTGGCCCTGCGGTCTCTTTATCTGGATGACAAACAAATGTCAGATGTTCCGTGCGCGCCACATCAGAAGGGTGACTCCTATGAAGATAACAATTAGGATAGGTCTTCGGATTAAGTTCATAAAATACCGGCCGCCCTCCGAGCCGCTCTTCTTTTATCCCTATCTCAACGAGCCTATGTGCCTCTTCTTCTGAACCATCGCACCAGTAGATTTTATCTGGCTGAGTAAGTCTCGCTACCTCCGCAACCCATCCTTTAACAGGTGTAACCATAATCTTTGTCTCTCCTAAGCGAGCAGTTGATTTCAGCGTCTCCTCACATCCATAAAAATTTAGCGATTGTACTCCTTTTTATCCCCTTTAACAAGATAGCTAAATTTAATCCCTTATTTTCAACTTGCACCTGCCCATTCCCGGGGCAATCCGCCTCAGGCGTATCAGGGCAGGCTTGGACAGGGCGTAGGGGCGTATTGTTCGCCACGGCGAATCTGCCTAAGGCACGACAATACGCCCCTACAAACAACTGGTACGTCTCTACCCGCAGGGAAGGGGCACGTTGTCCGCCTAAAGCGGATACCCCTACCTTGCCCGTCCCTTCTCCGCCTAAGGTGGATTACCCATGCCCATATACTCCACTTTATGTCAATTTTTAATATTTGACTTCTAAAAAAAATATAGTAAACTGACAATTCTATTTTAAGGCCGCAAGAAACTTCTTTAAGAGAGATAGAAAGCTGACTAGAGGAGACCAGGAACTCATCCTAAAGATTGCCCAGGGCAAAGAAGTTTGTACCCCACTGCCATGCTAGAAGAAACAATGCCTATAAATTATTACGCCGTACTGCAGGTCCAGGAAGGGGCTGGCCAGGAGGAGATAAAGCGCTCCTTCAGGAGGCTGGTCAAGGAGTATCATCCCGACAGGAATGGTAACCAACCCTGGGCAGTAGATAAAGTTAAACTGGTCATCCAGGCCTATAAGACCCTGAGCGACGATTCCCACAGAAAACTCTATGACAGGTTGCTTAAGTTAAGGAAGAACGGGGCATGTGAGACGCCGGAGAGGCATCAAAACAGCCTCCATACCCAGGCAAGGAACATGTTACTAGACCTCCTGGATGGAAAGGGCGCCCCTGCCCTGGAGAGCTACGAACGGTTGAGGAAAACTGTCTCGGGGTTACACCTCCTGAATTACTTTACCTTTAAGGATTACATAGACTGTACCTTCCTGCTGGCCGAAGAGTATGAACGGCAGAAGAAGCATACGTCGGCCCTGGAACTTTATGAAGAGACCTATTACCAGCTCCAGCAGAAGGCCAAGAGGCAGTATCTATTTGACGAGATTAAGGACAGGATACAGAGGATATACTGTCGTGTGCTGGCCAGACGGGCCTCCCCGAAGGAGGCCATCTTCTACTATGAGAAGGCCCTTGAGCTGGACCTGGGACGGGCGGAGCGTGCCTTCGTGCACAAGAAGATAGCCGAATCCCATTTTAAACAGGGAGACCCCTTCGCTGCCTCGGGACACCTTAAACTTGCCCTCTCCCTCAAACCCAATCTGCGAGGGGTCCATAGACTCCTGGCCTGGTTAAACCAGACTCCTCCTCTCGGCAATTGTAGAGCCTCTCAGTGAAGCCAGGCTATGACGTCCTCCTTGAGACCCATCTCCCCATACCACTCCTGAAGAGGGGAAAGGTCAGGGATATATATGCGCTGGATAATAACCTGCTCATTGTCGCTACGGACAGGATATCCGTCTTTGACGTAGTCCTTCCTACGGCCATCCCCAACAAGGGCAAAATCCTTACCGCCCTGTCTGAGTTCTGGTTCAAGAAGTTAGAACCCCTGGCACCTTCTCATTTCATTACCACTGATATTAAAGAGATGGGCAAAGAAGCACAGGCCTTTGCAGATATCCTCCAGGGGCGGTCTATGCTGGTAAAAAAGGCTGACCCCCTCCCCGTAGAGTGTGTCGTCAGGGGGTACCTTGCAGGCTCGGCCTGGAAAGAGTACGAGTCTACCGGGAGGTGTCAGGACGTGAAACTCCCCCCGGGCCTCAACCAATCAGAGAGATTGCCTGAGCCAATCTTCACCCCAGCCACCAAGGCCACCAGCGGCCACGACGAGAATATCCCTATTACTAAAGTACAAGAGATGTTGGGAGAGGAAGTTACCAAAGAGATAAAGGGAAAGAGTATCACACTCTTTAGAGAGGCCAGCACCCATGCTCAGGAGAGGGGGATTATTATTGCTGATGCCAAGCTGGAGTGGGGCAGATTTGGTAATGAGCTGATACTTATTGATGAGGCCTTCACCCCGGATAGCTCCCGCTTCTGGCCCCTGGAGGACTATACCCCGGGAAGGTCACAGGTCTCCTTTGATAAGCAATACGTACGCGACTTCGTGGAGCAGATAGGCTGGGACAAGGCCCTCCCTGCCCCCTTCCTACCAAAGGAAATCGTGCATAGGACGCTGGAAAAGTACCTTGAGGCCTACCGCAGGATTACGGGCAGGGAACTGTCTCTGTAGGTTTATTTTCGCAGGCTAAAGCCTGCGGCTACCCGTTACCGCAGGATTACGGGGAAGGAACTACAGTAGGCAAAAGGCGGTAGGCAGGATAAAAATATCAAATTTCAATCCGCCTTAGGCGGACCAAATGCCAAATGAAATCCAAATGTCAATCCGCCTCAGGCGGATCAAATTCCAGACAGGCTTTGACATTTGTTTGGCATTTAGATTTTGACACCTGTATTTCTGCTCAGTGCCTACTGCCTACTGCTTACTGCCTTTTCCTAACGGTGGCGGCTAACCCCTACCTTCTGACAGTATTTCTCCACAGGGCAGATACTACACCTGGGGGACACCGGCGCACACACATTCTGACCGTGGGTGACCAGGAGGTCGTTGATAGAAATCCAGTACCTCCTCGGAAGTACCTCTCTAAGGGCAAACTCGGTCTCCCGCGGGGTCCTGGTACTGACATAACCCAAACGGTTCACTATCCTGTGGACGTGGGTATCAACACATATACCTGGTTTGCCGTATCCAACGGTTACTACCAGGTTGGCCGTCTTCCTCCCCACACCGTTCAATTCAAGCAGCCCTTTCAGGGTATCCGGGACCTTCCCGTGATACTTGTCCATAAGGACCCGGGAAATCTCTTTTATCCGTCTTGCCTTTGTCTTATAGAAACCTACTGGGTAAATTGCCCTTTCTATGGTGGAGACGTCCAGGGAGGTCATCTCCTCCGGGCTCTCAGCCAGACTAAACAGCCTTTCAGAGGCCTGGGAGGTGACAAGGTCTTTGGTGCGGAGACTCAACAGACAGGATACTAACACCTTAAATACTTTAGAGGAGTTTCCACTACGTGCAACCACACTCACGGCAGGTTCCCTGTATTTCTTATTCTCCTGCTTTAAAATGGTAAGCACTCGGGAAATATCCATCAGGTACTAGTCTACCCGGGAGGTGTAGAGAAAAAAGTTCTTCGGGGGGGAAAGGCGTGGCCAAAAGAACGTAACGCACCCTCTTTCTCAATGAAGGGGCGTACAAGGCAGATTATGAAAGCTTTCTTCCTCTTCCAGGTCTTTATCTAGCTCAAACTCAATTTC
>MHYW01000012.1:0-9897 GCA_001828545.1 Planctomycetes bacterium RIFCSPHIGHO2_12_FULL_52_36 | reverse complement strand
AGGTCTTTATCTAGCTCAAACTCAATTTCTTTCCTGGGTTCTAAGACCAGCTTTCTGTACCGCTCCTTTATTAATGCCAGTCTTTCCAGCTTCCGCCTATTGAGCCATTCTCCGACCTTCATCTTTACTAGCATCTTCCCTACCTCACCGCCAG
Organism: Planctomycetes bacterium RIFCSPHIGHO2_12_FULL_52_36; assembly: GCA_001828545.1. Taxonomy (GTDB): domain Bacteria; phylum Planctomycetota; class Brocadiia; order Brocadiales; family Bathyanammoxibiaceae; genus 2-12-FULL-52-36. The sequence goes on along the minus strand of MHYW01000012.1, from coordinate 9,743 downwards.
ATATTCGCCATAGAAGTCCATGGTAACCACCCCTAAACCATGAAATCTAATACAAGGCGAGAAAAACGGAAGGAATTATAACGCAGAGTATAAAGCTGTCAAGGTCATGGAGAGAAAATTTTATTAGGAAGATTGCAAGGTGTAAATTGTAAATTTTAAATTTACAATATGACTTCGCCCCCTACCCCCCTGCCTCCTAGCTAATCCCCTTGCAAGGAGAGGGTACTGCCTCTATAATCACGCAAAAGAATGGGAGGAGGAATGAAGTATAAGGCATGGTTTAGGTGTAGTGCTGGCTGTAATGAGCGGTACGAGCTGACTGAGATTGTCTACCGCTGTCGGCAGTGCGGTGAGCTACTGGAGGTAGCCCATGATGTTGACAAGCTCAGGCAGAGGAAGCCCGTCTCCTGGAAACGGCTCTTTGACCGCCGCTACATGCGTACCAACTGGCCCTACGGGAGTTCCGTCTGGGGGAAGAAAGAGTTGGTCTGCCCCAACGTACAGAACGAGAACATCGTCTCCCTTTACGAAGGGGGGAGCAACCTCTTCTGGGCAGAGCGCTTTGGCAGGGAGATAGGATTGAAGAACCTCTGGCTAAAGCAGTGCGGCAATGCCCATACGGGGTCGTTTAAAGACCTGGGCATGACCGTACTGGTCTCCATGGTCAAGCAGATGCTCTACGAGAAGAAAGAAATCCTTGGGGTGGCCTGTGCCTCCACGGGAGACACCTCCGCCGCCCTGGCCGCCTATTGCGCAGCGGCAGGGATCCCTGCCATCGTGTTCTTACCCAAGGATAAGGTCTCCAGTTCACAGTTAGTCCAGCCACTGGCCAATAACGCCCTGACCCTTTCCATAGATACCGATTTTGATGGGTGCATGAAGCTGGTGAAGGAGGTATGTGCCAAAAACAATATCTACCTGGCCAATTCCATGAACTCCCTGCGGATTGAGGGGCAAAAGACCATCAGTATAGAGATTGCACAGCAATTTGATTGGGAGGTGCCTGATTGGGTAGTCGTTCCGGGGGGTAATTTAGGAAACGTTACCGCCCTTGGGCTGGGCTTCTTGATGATGAAAGACCTGGGCATCGTGGATAAACTCCCCAGGATTGCCTGTGCCCAGGCCCAGAAGGCCAACCCCCTCTACCTCAGCTACCTAAAAGGGTTCAAGGAATACAGACCCGTTAAGGCCCAAAAGACCCTGGCCAGTGCGATTCAGATAGGTGACCCCGTGAGCATAAAGAAGGCCATAAAAGTCCTCCAGCGCTTCAATGGGGTAGTAGAGGAGGCCTCAGAGGATGAACTGGCAAACGCCGCCGCAAGGGCCGACCTTACCGGTCTCTTCAACTGCCCCCATACAGGAGTAGCCCTGGCCGCCATAATAAAACTCCTGGAGAGGGGAGAAATAAAACCTGATGAGAAGGTAGTGGTTATATCCACTGCCCATGGGCTAAAATTCCCAGATTTTAAGATACATTACCACGAAGGGACCCTGGAGGGGGTGACTCCCCTGTACAGGAACCAGCCCGTAGAGGTACCAGCCGATTACGAGGCGGTAAAGGGCTCTATCCTCAGGGCCGTGGAGAAAAGACCTTACGACTACAAACCTACTCTAGTGCCCAGGCCCTCTGCGGTTGAGGATTAATGGACAGAGCGCAGGGTACTAACCTTGCTCTTACCCTGATGGTGTTCCACTGTACCCCTGGACCCAGCCACTTTCTTTCTTTGTACCTTATCCACCTTTGGGGGGTGTTTTGCAATCTCTTCCTGGTACTTATTTATGAGTTCCACGTTATTGTATCCGGAGCACGATCCGTGGTGCCACTTTTCCCTGGGACTAGGGAAGACGGCACAACGTTCTCCCAGATTTAATTTACAGCCACTGCATTTGCGAACAGGTTTTAGCCACTTTTCCATTGTTTCCCCTGAGTTAAAAAGTCCTAAGTAGAGTCTCTACACCACCTGTCCTTTTATATCAAAGAACAGCCCCCGGACCTGTCCTCAGACAGGTCTAAATACCTGTCCCTACCATCCACCTTATCCCAGCACCCTACTTTAGTTCTTTCCAGAGGGCCTCAGGCATGTCATAGGCAAGTTTCAATGAACCGTCTGCTCCAGCATAGACTGGCTCTTCCACCCTGGAGACCTTACCCCCGCCGTATTCCTGCAGACCTGCCTCAATGAGTTTGTCCAGTCCCCTAATCTGGCTCATGCCTCCTGCCAGGATTACGCTCTGAAGGATGCGCTGTTGGAATTCGGGGTCGTAAGTAGAAATTAAGTTCTCAACAGCCTCAAGGATAGGAGGTACGATGGACTTGCAGGCCTGTTGACACTCATCCGTAATGTCTATACTCCTGGGCTTGCCTGCTACTGGTACCTTCACTAATATCCTGTCATTGGTATCAATTACAAGACCATACTTTTCCTTCATCTCCCTGGCCATGTTGATAGTAAGCTGGGCATCCGGGTGGTTCTCCCTTATTAATTTTAAGAGCAGTTCGTCCACGTAGTCCCCGGCGGTAGTCAGGGTTATCTGGTCTCCTTCCTCAGGAAGGCTTCCATGCATACGGCAGAGGTCCACCGTCCCGGCACCGATGTCTATAATCAAGACATCCTCCAGCTTTTCTAACCCATAGGCCACGGAAAAGGGTTCCGAAACTACTACCACTGAGTCCAGGGCCTCGGAGGCGGCTTCAATAAGGGACTGCTTGTTGACCACACTGGCCTGGGCTGGGGCGCCAATAACCCCATAGACCTTCTGCCCATTCTTAGGCCCTGCTAATCCCACCACATGCTTTACCAGTTCCCTGGCGGCCTCTTTATAGTTAGCGACCTCCTCACCACTGGCATGGCTGGAATTATCAGAGTACTTGAGAACCCCTCTCTCAAAGGGCCTTATCAAGTTGAGGGCCAGGCGGTGTTGCATGGCCTCACTCCCAAAAATCACTTCCCTACCCAGCATCTTCCTTGAGACCTCATCCTTGGGCCAACCCACCACGCTTAATACCGTCTGGCGGAGACCATTGCTGGCCGTAATGGAGGTCTTGAAGGTCCCAAGGTCAATTCCTAAAAATAACGATTCGCCATACTCCCTTGCTAACTCGGCCATATTAACTCTCCTCCTTAACTGACTACAGATAGATTCACTTTACTCCCACATACCTTATTAGTACGGGGCAAGGTTTTACACACCAGAGGTCTTTTGGTTAACCCCACGCAAATTGAGATTCTCCTTAAGAATGTTGCCAAAAAAGCCCCCTGGGGTGATATTCGTCCCTTCTCTTCGCTCAAGGGCAGGCTTTGGTGAACCAGGCGACAAATGAGTGGCCTTGCCACCTGCCTTCTTGAGGGTCTCCAATTCCCCACGCAATCTGGATACCTCTCCCTCCAGGGCCATGCGGCTCTCCCTCTCTTTATCCAACCGCCTTGCCAGCTCCCACTCCACGGCCTGGGTTATCAACTCTTCAAGCCCCCTTTGGCTTATCACCTTCAGATTTTTTATGCCCTGTTTTTGGAATTCCTTGAGGGGGACAAACGAAGAGGTCTGCTGGATGGCTTCGTCAAGCCCTTGAGGGGGTGGAGGAGGTGTTCCCAACACTCCTTGGGAGGAACTATCCTTTTTCTGCGGGAGTGGCCTTGCCACCTCTACTTCCATTATGTCTTTGTCCTTCTTACGGAGGGACTTTTAAACCTTTGGCGAAGTCTACAATAACCATTCATTATTGTCAACACAATAAATCCTCCCCTGTGTAAACTTCCGAACCCAAACTAGATATGATATACGGCAATCCTTGCCCAAGCCGTAATCTAAATCTAAAGTCTCCAATCTTGTATTGTATATAGACATAGGTAATCCGCCTCAGGCGGACAAGTTGAAAATCCGCCGTGTTTTGGGCGGAACCTGCCCCTACATTCTTGACAGTACCGAAGGGCTGGGCTAGAATGCCTTAAACTTTTAACTTCTAACCCAAAATTCGCCATAGGCGTATATGCCCCTTCTCCGCCTAAGCCTGCCCTTGAGCGGAGCGAAGGGGCGGATAGAGGGCAGGCTAAGGAACGACATGAAGCCTTCTTATTCCCCATTATATCCAGAGTTTGAGAGACAGGCAAAGGCTGTAGCACCTCCTGGCGACAAAAAGGCCCGTATAGTACCTGTCTGTCGCCAGCTCATGGCTGACACCCTTACCCCTGTCTCTGCCTTCCAGAAGCTGGGTCTATCCGGACATGCCTTCCTGCTGGAAAGCGCAGCCGGAGGGGAAAAGATGGCCAGATATTCCTTCCTGGGAGTGGAACCTTTTATGGAGGTTAAGGGCTACGGCAACCGCATGGAGGTCCTAAGAGGTACTTCTAAAGAGACACTGGAGACACGGGACCCCCTGGCCGTACTGGAAGGTCTAGTTATGGAACTCCCTCCGGCTACCTGCCGAGAATTGCCCCGTTTTTCGGCAGGGGCGGTGGGATACGTAAGTTATGACGCCGTCCGCTTCATTGAAAAACTGCCTGAGCGTGCCGTGAACGACCTCCAACTCCCGGACCTCCTTTTCATGTTCTTTGACTCCCTGGTTATCTTTGACCACCTGAACAAGACTATAAAGGTAGTCTCAAACGCCCATCTAGGGGACAAAAAAGACCCCTCCCAAGCCTACCAGGAGGCCACCAGAAAGATTGACTCCATCATAGAAAGGCTCAGGACCCCCATCCTGACCCTTAGCGACGACATAACCACTGATGGGGAGGTAACCCTGCCCTTCTCTTCTAACTTTAAGAGGGAAGATTTTCTCAAGGCAGTCCAGAGATGTAAGGAATACATAAAGGCAGGGGACGTCTTCCAGGTGGTACTCTCCCAGAGACTGGCCGTAAAAACCCAGGCCAGCCCCTTCAATATCTACCGTGCGCTCAGGGTAATAAACCCTTCCCCTTACATGTTCTATCTAGACCTGGGGGAGCTTAAGCTGATAGGCTCCTCCCCTGAGGTGATGGTAAAGGTGGAACGTGATGAGATAACCGTAAGGCCCATTGCAGGTACCAGGAAGCGGGGACTCAACGAAGAAGAGGACATGAGGCTTGAAAAAGAGTTGCTGGCAGACCCAAAAGAAAGGGCCGAACACATAATGCTGGTAGACCTCGGCAGGAACGACGTAGGAAGGGTGGCCGAGTACGGGAGCGTATCCTTAGAAGACAGGATGATCATAGAGAAATACTCCCACGTCATGCACATCACCTCTTCCGTAACAGGCAAGCTCCGGCAGGACAAGAGCGCCTTTGACACCCTGAAGGCCTGCCTCCCGGCAGGCACCCTGTCAGGTGCCCCAAAGGTGAGGGCTATGGAGATTATTGAGGAACTGGAACCCACCCGCCGAGGCCCCTACGGTGGGGCAGTAGGCTACGTGGACTTCTCGGGCAACATGGACACCTGCATAACCATCCGTACCATAGTATTAAGAGGAGACACGGCCTATATCCAGGCGGGGGCCGGCATAGTGGCCGATTCCGTCCCGGAGAAGGAATACGAGGAGACCCTCAACAAGGCCAAAGGCCTCCTCAAGGCCATAGAGGCGGCGGAGGGGATGGAACAAGTAGCTAGTAGTCAGTAGCTAGTAGTCAGCATGCAGGGATAATGTTTTTCCCTATCTACTTGCTACTAGCTACTGGCTACTTAATTTGACAGGCCCAATCCTTCATGCTAACATCTCCCCTCGTGAGCTGGATACTACAGGGTCTTAAAGGGGCCAGGGAAGGGCTGAGGCATGTCATGCCTTCGGCAGACTCGCTGAGGCGAGCGTTCGCCCTGGAAGGGACGGAGGGCCTCACACAGGAGGAGCTTGCCCTCCTGGAACGCCTGGCTAAGGCAGTGGTACGACGCCGCATGGCTACTCCTGCCATCATGTTCCTGGAATCCCTTATACCGCTCAGTTACATCGGAAGCCAGGTCATGCACTTCCTCAGGCCCTTCATGACCTTCCTCTTCTCACAAGAAGAATACGACAGGCTCTCACACCTCCTGGAGAGGCGTTCCACCCTTGAACGCCTCATAGAGACTATAAAGAGATTGGAAAAAGAGTAAGTGCCCTGCTAAAAGCTGACATAGCATTTATAGAAATGGTTATAGGGAGACCTACGGGGAAACCCTATGGTTGAGACGAAATCTTACCGACTTCCCCCTCCTTTGAGGGGAGGGGGAAGGGGGAGGGTGTAGTTCACCCCCACCCTACCCTCCCCCCTCAAGGGGGAGGGTATTAAAGCGCAACCTTTCAGAGGTTTCCTGGTAATGATAGAACCTAAAGACCTGAATATAATCCTGGCCACGGACTGCGGCAGCACTACCACCAAGGCCATCCTCATAGAGAAAAAGGGGGAGGAGTACAGGCAGACCTACCGTGGAGAGTCCCCTACCACCGTGGAGTCACCCTTTGAAGACGTCACCCGTGGGGCACTAAATTCCTTCACCGAGTTAGAAGAGCTGTCGGGCAGGAAGATACTGGATGGGGAAAAGATTATCATGCCTGCCAGGGGGGATGAGGGTGTGGACGTCTACGTATCTACCAGCAGTGCCGGCGGGGGACTACAGATGATGGTAGCCGGGGCTGTGAGGTCAATGAGCGCCGAGAGTGCCCAGAGGGCGGCACTGGGCGCAGGGGCTATCGTTACGGACGTCATAGCCTCTAACGATAAGCGGCTCCCGCACGAGCGGATAGAGCTTATCCGTCAGCACCGCCCAGACATGATACTCCTCTCCGGGGGCACCGATGGCGGTACCGTGTCCCATGTAGTAGAGCTGGCCGAACACATCGCCGCCGCAAACCCCAGGGCCCGCCTGGGCACCACCTTTAAACTCCCCGTCCTCTACGCCGGAAACAAGGATGCAAGAGACACCATCCGCAAGGTACTGGAAGAGAGGACCTACCTCCAGATAACCGAAAACCTGCGCCCCTCACTGGAGGCCGAAAACCTGATGCCCGCCCGACAGAAGATACAGGACCTCTTCCTGGAACACGTCATGGCCCATGCCCCCGGCTATAAGAAACTCATGACATGGACCTCCACCCCCATTATGCCTACCCCGGCCGCAGTAGGGGTAATTATAGAGAATGAGGCACGGAGACATGGTATAAGTATTGTTGGGGTGGACATCGGCGGCGCTACTACCGACGTCTTCTCCGTCTTTGACGGTAACTTTACCAGGACGGTAAGCGCCAACCTGGGCCTGAGCTACAGCATCTCCAACGTACTGGCCGAGACGGGGGCAGAGAACGTACTCAGATGGATACCGTTTAACATGGGCGAGGCGGACCTGCGCAACCGGGTAAAGAACAAGATGATCCGCCCCACCACCATACCCCAACTACAGGGAGAACTGCAGATGGAACAGGCGATAGCCAGGGAGGCCCTCCGTCTGGCCTTTGAACAGCATAAAGCCCTGGCCGTGGGACTGAAGGGCGTACAGAGGGTGAGAGACATATCAGAGACCTTTAAGGAGGTGAAAGAGGAGGGCCTGGTAAACATGCTCAAGCTGGACCTCCTCATCGGGAGTGGAGGGGTACTCTCCCATGCCCCCAGACGCCCCCAGGCCATGCTCATGCTCATAGATGCCTTCCTTCCAGAGGGCATAACCAGACTGGGGGTGGATAGCATATTCATGATGCCCCACCTCGGGGTGCTGTCCTCCATCCAACCAGCCGCCGCCCAGGAGGTCTTTGAGAAAGATTGCCTGGTCCCACTGGGCACGTGCCTGGCCATCACCAATACGGGCAGGTGGGGTGAGAAATGCCTGGAGATTAAGTTAAATTACACGGATGGCAGAAAGACAGAGGACAGCATACCTTTTGGAGAATTGAGGCTTTACCCCCTCGGCCCGAAGGAGGAGGCGGAGCTAGAGGCCCATCCTGCCAGGTCCTTTGACCTGGGTAAGGGCAAGGGACATGCCCTGAAGTCCAGGGTAACCGGAGGGGTGGTAGGTCTGGTGGTAGATACAAGGGGAAGACCCTTAAACATACCTAAAAATAACCGTATAGAACTCCTTAAGAAATGGGCTAACGCCCTCGGGGCCTACCCCAACTCTTGAACTTTTTCTGCCTTAGGCGGATTGAACTTTTGAACCCTTGAACCTTTGATTTTATGACCCACGCATACACCCCAGGATTAAGAGTAGCCGAGAAGACTACAATAAGGAAATCCAGGGTATTGCCCCTCCCTGGAGAGGTGGTGGTAAAAAAGGGAGACCGTGTGGAGGCAGAGAGTGTGGTGGCCAGGACAGAACTCCCCGGAAAGGTCTTTTCCGTAAATGTAGCAGGAAGGTTGAGCATCCCGCCTGGAGAAGTGGTAAAATATATGCTCAAGAGAGAGGGAGACCCTGTAGAAAAGGACGAAATCCTGGCAGAGAGTAAGTCCCTCTTCGCCTGGCTCAAGGCCTCCTGCAGTTCCCCAATAAAAGGGACCGTGGAGACCATCTCAAGTATAACAGGCCAGGTACTCTTGAGGGAGCCGCCTCAGCCCATAGAGGTCAGGGCCTATATAGGTGGAGGCGTGGTGGAGGTGATGGAGAAGGAGGGGGTAGTGGTGGAGACCACTGCTACCTTTATCAATGGCATCTTTGGCGTAGGAGGGGAGGTAGTAGGCCCCCTGGAGTTGGGCGTAAGCTCCCCCGAGGAGGTGTTAGAACCTAAGGGGATAAGGCAAGAACATGCGGGAAAAATCCTTGTAGCCGGCTCACTGGTAACCTGGGAGGCAATGGATAAGGCCAGGAATATGGGAGTATTGGGGATTGTTACGGGGGGGGTCTACGATGAGGACCTCCGCTCCCTCCTGGGCTACGACCTGGGAGTGGCCGTTACGGGTTCTGAGAAGACAGGGTTAACACTAATACTTACGGAGGGTTTCTCCAGGATTAATATGGCAAAAAAGACCTTTGAACTCCTTCAGGCCAGGAGGGGTAGGAAGGCCTCTATTAACGGCGCCACCCAGATAAGGGCGGGGGTAGTCAGGCCGGAGATAATCATTCCACTGACCGAAGGCGGTGGGGCCGCCCTCGAAACGGAGGGACCCCTGGTGGAGACGGGCATGGCGGTTGGAGCCATGGTCAGGGTCATAAGGGAACCCTACTTCGGCAAGATTGGGAAGGTAAAGAGCCTGCCGGCAGAACTACAGACCATTGAGACAGAGGCAAAGGTGAGGGTGGTAGAGATAACCCTGGCCGATAACTCTACTGTCGTAATTCCCAGGGCCAACGTGGAGATGATACAGCTTTGAGACTTGTCATTGTAGGGGCACGGCGCGCCGTGCCCCTACAGGGTAAAGCAAATGTGGAGATGATTAAACTTTGAGACTTGTCACTGAACTTTTTATGATAACTGTGGTAGCTGGACTTATGCTACTGTTAGTCCCCCTCCAGGCAGGAGAGCTTATACCTCCAAAGAGTTTCAAGGCGTATGATACCCCCAATGATGGGGGGGAGTCCATCAGTCTAGTCTGGCGGGCCTCCCCCAGTGATTCTCCGGAGGTAGATTATGTCCTCCACATGGCCAATTCTCCCGAGGGGCCCTGGCAGGAGGTCATGAGGGTAAGGTCAAACACCTACTATAAAAACAGTGCCCTTGAGCGGTTTGGTTTCCGAAGGAAAAACAAGGACTCTCATCTCCTCCAGATAGACCCCAGACGCCACTTTTCTTCGGATAAGAACAGAAAGGCCCTCTACTACTTCAAGCTGGCCATGGCCAGGGGGGAGGAGTTTATTCCAGTAGAGAAGGT
>MHYW01000011.1 GCA_001828545.1 Planctomycetes bacterium RIFCSPHIGHO2_12_FULL_52_36 | reverse complement strand
CTTGCTGGGGAACCATCCCGGCAGTAACGCCCTCAGCAGGCCCTTATTGAGGAGTTCAGCAGCCAGGGAGGGGAAATTGTCAAAAGAGTTTTGTTTCGTGCCGTCCTTATTGAGATATTGAGGTGCTACGATGGCTGCGTCAGGGTTTGCCTTGAGGAAATCCAGCATCCCAGTTATTGCCCCCTCCAGTAACACCGTGTCAGGGTTCAGGAGGAAGACAAAAGGGGTATGGATACCCTTTAGTATCTGGTTATTGGCCGGGGCAAAACCGAGGTTTTTCTGGTTTACGACAAGTCTTGCCTGGGGGAATTGGGCCCTCACCATGCCTGGGCTGTCATCTGTTGAGGCGTTGTCAACCACGTAGAGGTCAAAAGGGGCATTGGTCGTCCTATAAAGGGACTCCAGACACTCCTGCAGGAGGTCCCTGGTATTCCAATTGACGATAATAATGGATAGCTCTTGTGACATACGAAAAGGGAGTTCAATAAATTAAGAAAGACCTCTGCTCAGTCAGACTTAAACAATTAAATAACCACCCTCCCCCTTCCCCCTCCCCTCAAGGGAGGGGGAGAATCGAAGGGCATATTTGACTTTTTCAGAACCCTCTAAGGGTTCAAGAGTTCAAAATCTAGTCTATCAGGGTCTTGTAAATGGCTTCCACTTGTTCCGCCTCCCTATCCAGGGAAAAATGCTCAAGGGCCCACTTCCTGGCTGACCGGCCCATATCCCTCCTGAGGGCCTCATCCCTGGCCAGCTTCAGGATGGCACTGGAGAGGTTTTCCGGGCTGTCGTCAATTACCAGACCCACCTCACCCGCTTTAACAATCTCGGGGAGCATCCCCCGACGGGCCGCTATAATGGGGAGCCCCATGGCCATGGCCTCCCTCACGGCACGGCAGGCGCCGTCTGTGCCAGGTACGAGAAACACCTTCATGTCCATAGAGGCAAGGGCGTCCACGTATTCCTCTCCCCCCTTGTAGCCTGGGAATAGCACCCTCCCATTCAGTCCCATCTTCCTGGCAGGTTCTACCGCCACAGGGACCATATGGGTACCTCTACCTACGATAATCGCCCTCAAATTGGGCATCTGGCTGGCGGCCTGTCTGAAGGCATCCAGGAATATCTCAAACCGCCTATGTCTTTGTATCCTCGCCACTATGCCCACTACCACCTCAGAAGGCCCAATACCCAGTGAGCGCCGCAAGGTACGGGGCGGCTGAGACACCCCAGACAGACGTCTCTGTGGGTCAAAACGGACCGTATCCACCCCCACCTCCACCCTCCAGACCCTCTCAGGGGGTAAGGCAAAGTTTTTCATGCACTGCCCTCTACCTCTCTCTGAGACGGTTATCAGCCCTGAGGTTAGATACCTAATAAGTATCTTATTTCTTATGGAAGGCCCAAGACCTTCACCCTCGTAGGAGGTGCGTAAGACCTTTGCAGATGGAAAGAGGTATCTGGATGCTACCCCGCCCAGCAGGTGGTCATTGGCAAGGTGCGTATGGATGACATCGGGCCTGAAATCTTTCAGGATACCTCGGAGTCTCCAGAGGTCACGTGTGTTTGTCAATAGATTAAGGTGTCTCTTCAGCCCAAGTTCAACGGTCTTAACCCCCAGGGCGTGGGCCTTCTGCCGGATACCCTCCAAGTCCTCCTTTGGTGGTCTCCCGTATGCAAAGAGCACCTGGTGACCCCTCAGGCCCAGTCTGTGTGCCAGTTGCAGGGCGTGCTCGGCAGGCCCTGTCCACTTCCAGTTGCTAAAGAGGTGGAGGATTTTCATATCCTTTTATTGCTTATAAGGAACAACAACGACATCACCTTTCACAAATTTCGCCAAGCCTCATCTTCCTCCGGCTTCAGCCAATCTTTTTTGAGAGAGGATTCGCTTGCAATAGCAGTGTCCAACCTTTCCTTCACCATCTTCGTCTTTAGAAAGCGGACAAAATCCAATATCTCATCAAGAAGAGGTTCTGGCACCTGTTCAATCTCACTTGCGAGCAACTCTTTTTTGCTCATGGTTTTCACTTCGCTTAATTTGGATAAACGGATATTGCTACACACCCCTTAGTCCCCTCTTTCTAGAGGGGAGAAGTTCAATCCACCACCCCCACATCGCACTCGCACTCCAGGGCCAGGGCTTAGTTTTTGCTTTATCCTGCTATAATTTATAAAGTAGAACTGCTTCCTACGGCAAGTTATCCAGAGTGCGTGCTGACCTTCTTCTTTTTTAAATGACCAAACCTTTTTTCTAGGTCGTTTAATTCCTTCTCACGAGACTTAAAATACTCTTCACCCAACTTCAACCTTATTTCTCGCATTAATTCTACCGCATCAATCTTCTTTTCCATACGATACCTCCATAGGGCTTCTTATCTCCAAAAGATGATACCCCTGCATGAGATTTACTGCGTTGAATTTTCTAATACGATCTAGATTAACTATCTGCTTAAAATTCCAACTTACCAGGACGTCCACTCGCTCAATTGTAGCAATTGCAATATGTTGAGCATCAATAAGGTGTTTTTCTGTCATTACACCTTGTGCAATATAGGTGTCTGCAAGTGCTATAGCTTCACTAGAGAGAAAGACGTATTCTACTGATTCTGAGGGTAGCTTTGACAAAACCATTCTGACTTCACCTGGTGCATATTCAAGTTCACGAAGCGTTAAGTCAGATACTACCGCAATTTTAATTCTAGAAATAAACTCATCAAAGAGCAATCTTGACCATGTATAAAATTCCGCATCAAGATAACCACCAATTACTGACGTATCAATATAGACTCTAGGTATCATTTGCTTAAAGATAATTGTATCACTCAATCGGCTCCATCAGTACAGGTATCTTCCTGGCGCTGAATTGGAGTACGGTGCGGAGGAAAGACTTTTTGTCTAACCCCAGCCCTCTGGAATACTCCCTGTAAAAGCGCATCCTGTCACTGCGGTTTATGCACCAGGGGATGGAGGCGTGGAGCTGGGCGAAGTTGTTGGCCCTGCGCCTGAGAGAAATCTCACTGTCAAATACGACCCTATCGTAATCTATCAGATAAAATTGCCATCCGCCTGGGGCGGATTGAGGAAGTTCCTCTACCAGGATATTGCAGGCCTTGAGGTCTCCGTGGTAAATCCTCTTGTCATGTAGAAGTCTGACTGCCCGGGCCAAGGCAATAATGAGGTTTCTCTTTTTTTGGGCAGTGTCGGGATTCAGTATTCCCCTAAAATTCTCCAGGATATGGTAGTCCAGCCTGCTACAGTCCGTCAGGGCAAGGCTCAGGAGGAAGGCCTCTTCCGGGCCCTCCACCAGGGCGTAGGGCTGTGCAGTGGGCACCCCCCTTGCCACTAACCCGTTCCCTATTACCCAGGCCCTCCTGGCCCTGGAAAGGCCCACCAGGCCCTTCAGGTAGTCCATGGCATCATTGCACCAGTAGTGCTTGACGCAGACCTTCCCTTTCTCGCCCTCCAGTATCTTCAGTCGGGTCTTACTGGTACTCTTTATTTCCGTACTTCCTTCTTGTAGAGAATCGTCGTAGTCCTTCAAGAGTTTAAAGATTTCTTTTGTGGTAAAATCCCTCCTCCTGTATATCTTCCAACTATCGTGGTTTTCTATGGCAAAAGAGGTACTCTCCTTCATGCACCTCCGGGTACGACTTCTCAGGTGGGTACGTCTTATCCTGTTGGCCAGGGCCATGACCTTTTCAGCATTAACGTGGAATTCACTACGAAAGTCTGGCATCCCCCTGGCATAAAGCTCCAGAAATCTCTTCTGGTCTTCGGAATCAAAGAGGGGATCAAAAGAATCCAGCAGTTTGGCTAACATCCAGATTTTCTGCCGTATCTTGAGCGTTGTTACAGACCTTGCCGAGTGGAGGTCCAGGAGATAGAGTTCGGGTCTCAGGCTCTGTGTATTTACAAGGATATTCCCCAGTTGGAAATCCCTGAGAAAGATACTGCTCTTTTGGAGCTTAACGGTAAGGAGGGCAAGGGCCTTGAGGAGGGCTTCCTTGTCCAATGGTGCTGGTGTACCGTAATACGCCCCTACGAGCGGACGACCGCCCTGGATTTCCTGTGTTACCAGATACTCCGTTATCTCCCCCCCCTCCTTCTTCTGCCCCAGGGCAAGGGGGAGCGGCACCGGTAGTCCCCTTTCCCTCATCTCCAGCATCATCTGCCATTCCCTCTGGGCCTGGGTAGAAAACGCCCCGGACGGCAGCACCGTCTGACAGATAGATAGAAGCCGGGTCTTCCAATCCCTCGTGTTGTATCTCTTGACGTAGATACCTTCCCTTGCCCCACTGGGGCGCAAGAGGTATACGGACCTGTACATGTTCTGCTTCACGAGGGTAGCTTCTGGGGTGGCTTCTGGCGACGGGGACGCCCCTGGTGCGGATAGGGCCTCTATCCTGCCCAGCAATATGTACTGCGGGGGCCGGCCGTCGTGTTCATTAACGGTCCACAGTATGCCCCCTTCCTGGAAGGTATGGAATTCTGCCCCTTTATTCATCGGAAGGAACTAATTGGGTATCGCTATAAGGTAGGGGCGTATTGCAATACGCCCCTACTGATGAGGAAGAAGTCTCCTTTTTTGCCACCCCAAATCTCTTTGCCTCCCACAACTTTGCATATTTCAGGAATATATAGAAGGCCGTTGCGGAGGCGATAATAAAACCTGCCATGCCGTCAAGAAAACCCCTCTTGAGGAGATACATCTCAAAGAATTTGACAGGCGGCCTGAAAAGCATGGAGGCTACGATAGTTGGGACGGAAAGAGGGGTGCCATCCTTCAGCATATTTTGTGTAAATATCCTTGAGAAGCTGTCTATAGTACGAATCTGGCTGGCAATGTCTTCATAGTTAAAATGCAGGATTTCTCCCTTCAGGGTCTTTGTAGTACCAGCACTCAGGAGCACCTTGTCGTGAGGGTTAATGCCTCCCCACTTCCCAAGAGACCTCTTGAAAAGCCTTAGCTTGTAGTCAGGATACCAACCGCCATGGTTTATCCAGCGGCCCAGGTAGTGGGTATGACGGGACATGACATAGCCCGCAACGGCATCACCGTTACTGGAGAGTTCTCCCTGGATTTCCCTGGTGAGTTCAGTGGATAGGCACTCATCTGCATCCAGACACAGGGCCCACTCATGGCTTGCCAGGCCCAGGGCAAAGTTCTTCTGTTCCACGTGGCCGGGCCAGTCCCTCTGGTAGACCCGAGGGGTGTACTCCCGGCATATCTCCACCGTCCTATCCGTGCTGTGAGAGTCCACCACCACTATCTCCTCTGCCCACTTAACACTCTCCAGGCACTGGCGGATCCTCTTCTCCTCGTTGTGAGTTATTATGCAAACGGATACGGGTGGTCTAGTCATAGTCGGTAGTCGGCAAGACGCAGGGACACAATTTACCGTGCCCAAAG
>MHYW01000010.1:10412-12400 GCA_001828545.1 Planctomycetes bacterium RIFCSPHIGHO2_12_FULL_52_36 | reverse complement strand
CCTCCACGCAATAGCCCAGACACTGGAAGAACTGGCCTCCCAGAAGACCCAGGAGGAAACGGCCCTTGCTACTGATGAGCATCGCACGTAGAAAAGACTATATAAAATTTGGCCTGGCAACCTTTAAATAAGAGGTAAATCATGAAAAGTAGGACAGATACCTTGCATTTATTCGGAAATGAATTTTCTGTCAGGAAAGAAGGTGAGGGAAAAGGTGCCACTACTGAAAAACTTAAGCGGCTGGATTTTCGTACAGAACTAAGAGAAAAAATCCTGCTGTTATGCAGGCTAAAGTATGGAAGAATTTGGGAAGACCCAGTAAAAGGGCACAAGGTTGGGGTACTGGACGCAACAAAACTAGAGGACATAAAAAAGATAATTGGCAATGAAAAGACTGGGCTGGTTATAAACGACCCACCTTATAATGTGGTGGTAGGAAACGCAATCACAAGCAACCTCTTTAAGATAACTTTAGAGGAATACCTGGACTTCTCAGAGAAATGGGCGAAAAATGCAATTGCAGTCATGGATAAAGATGCCCACCTCTATGTATGGATGGGTGCAGATTATAGGGACAATCTTCAACCTCTGCCTGATTTTATTATATTGACTAGAAAATTTAAGGAATTGAAACCCAAAAATTTCATCACAATGAGAAATCAGAGGGGATACGGTACACAAAAGAACTGGATGTGGGTTAGACAGGAACTCCTTTATTATGTGAAAGGTAATCCCGACTTCAACGTGGACGCTGAATATACAGACATTCCAAAAATATTAAGAGGATACTACAAAGAAGTCAAAGGAAAGATAACAGAGAATTTAGAACGGAGTAAATCAAGATATATAAGAGCCGGTAATGTTTGGGTAGATGTTCAACAAGTATTTTACAGGATGGAAGAAAATGTGCCAGGGTGTTACGCCCAGAAACCCTTAAAGGCAATAGAAAGGATAATGTTATCAGGCAGTAATGAGAAAGACATTGTGGCAGATTTTTTTGCCCACTCTGGAACTACCCTA
Organism: Planctomycetes bacterium RIFCSPHIGHO2_12_FULL_52_36; assembly: GCA_001828545.1. GTDB lineage: Bacteria > Planctomycetota > Brocadiia > Brocadiales > Bathyanammoxibiaceae > 2-12-FULL-52-36. The sequence continues at coordinate 11,380 of MHYW01000010.1, read as the reverse complement.
ATTGCTGGAGAAAGACTAAAAAGAAAAGTATACACGTTTGACATTGACCCTATATTCGCAGAGATTACGATAAGAAGATTGGAGCATTTTAGAAAGACTGGGAAAACTGGTTGGCAGTGGCAGAATCCTTTTCCTGAAATAGAAAAACAAATCGAAGGATATAAATGGATATAAAACAACTTAAGGATAAATTGGATTTACTTGCTGAGTCATTGAAAAATGAAGACAAAAAATTACTTAATGCTCGTCTCAGAAGTTTAATATCAGTTTTTCCTTTTAATGAATATGAATATGTCTTAATGTTTCTGTTGGATAGGGAGGTTATAAGATTTGAAGAATATGAAAAACTCAGAGATGGCTATGTTTCTTCCAACAAATATCTTGATCTCTATGGACTTGCCCCACGAATATTTGGAGAAATTTGGGGACATGAACATATCATGGATTTGGATAAAAGATTTTTAAAACCTGATAAATCTATTGACCCTGATTTTAATGGACAGTATGACCTATGGATAGATGATGTTAGGGTTGAAGTAAAAGCTTGCAGAGCCATCAATACAAAGAAAAGAGGAAGTTTAGTTTCTAAGGCTTTGCGACATGAGTCCTCAGAACCATTTTGGATGAATTTCCAACAGATAAAATTAGACATATGTGATGTCTTTATTTTTGTAGGGGTTTGGGCTGACCAAATAGTTTATTGGGTGTTATCTCACAGCGAAGTGAGAAAGAATAGATACTTAAGCCACCAGCATAGGGGAGGAATAGAGTATCAAATAGGAGTAACAGATAGAAATGTAGACGATTTTGATAAATATAAAGTGAGCCCCTCCGAAATTGGCATGAAGGTTATTGAGGAAGGAAGGAAGAAACGCTAACTATAAAGCCAAGCTCCCCTTGCTTTGTAACTTTTCTTTTAGTGTCGTATAACACTGTGTAAAAGATAACAACACTCCATGCTAGTAGCC
>MHYW01000010.1:0-10380 GCA_001828545.1 Planctomycetes bacterium RIFCSPHIGHO2_12_FULL_52_36 | reverse complement strand
AGCCCTTGACATAGGAAACACCAACATACACCTTGGGGTATTCCAGGAAGTAGGGGCACGGCGTGCCGTGCCCCTACTATTCCACAAGGTTATGCGGGCAGAAGAGGTGGACCTGGAGGAGTTGGCTCTGGGGTCCTATCTACCCCTGATTTCAGAGATACTACTGGCCTCCGTTAATCCCAAAGTGGAAGACGTGTTCTGTACGTGGCTGGAAAAGAACTACCCTAAGAAGCCACTTAAGTTTCCGGGGGACATAAGAGTCCCTATTCCGGTCCTTGTCAGGGAACCCCACAAGGTAGGGATTGATAGGCTCTTAAACGCCGTGGCCGCTTACGAGAAGACCGGGGGGACAACCATCGTGGTAGACATGGGTACGGCCATTACCGTAGATGCCGTTTCCGAGAGGGGGGAGTTCCTGGGAGGGATAATAGCCCCTGGCCTGGAGTCCTCCAGGAAGGCACTCCACCTCCGTGCCGCACTACTCCCGGAGGTGTCTCCAGAAAGGCCACACTATTATATAGGCAAGGATACCGTAGAGGCCATAACCTCTGGCCTGTACTGGGGGACTGTCGGGATGGTAGAAAGGTTGATAAAGGGGGTTAAAAAAGAGGTGGGAGGAGAACCCAGGGTAATTGCTACAGGTGGTGATGCCAACCTCTTTGCTGCGGACGTTGGCCTCTTCCAGGAGGTGATTCCCCATCTCACCCTTGAAGGTATGGTGCTGGCCTATAAAAGTAGACAGTAGTCAGCTATCAGCAATCAGCAAGCTGACCCCTGACTACTGTCTGCTGTCTACTGATTTCTTCACACTGTCAACGAGTCCCTGGTATCTGTGGTCCTTCCTCAGGTTCTCCAGGTCACTATCCCTTTGCAGGTGTACGAGGTCTTTATACCCCAGGGCCACCGCCTCTTCCAGTGCCTTAAAGGCGGCGTCCAGCTCACCCAGCAGTGAATAGCTGCAGGCCAGGTTATAATGGGCTATTGGGTCTTCCGGTCTAAGCCTGACCAAGTTCTGGTCTACCTTCAACCCCTCTTTGTATCTCCCTGTAGCCGTATAGACGTTGCCAAGGTACATCAGGCAATCCACATGGTTGGGGTTATTCTCTAATATACCTTCAAGGAACCATATAGTGAAATCCTCACTGCTCTTATTGAATTCCTTGGCCCTCAGGCGGAAGTTGTACTGGGGGAGTTCCATCTGGGGCATCTGATGCATTCCTGGCATTTTTTCCATGAGCTATTTCTCTTACTTTAAGACACTAATAGCCTAAACTGCACCGTATGTCAAGGTGGAGGTGAGCCAGTAGGGGCACGTTGTCCGCCTCAGCCTGCCCTGCACCAGAACGGTGCAGGGCCTGCCCTGAGTAAGCCAAAGCCCTGAGCCGAAGGCGAAGGGGAAGCCGAAGGGGCGGATGCCCCATGTCTATATACTCCACAGGCTAGGCACAGATTTTTCTTGACCATGTGGTTGCTCCCCTTATAATCAAAGCTTCAATTCCAAAGCCCAAGACCCAAGACTTTGGGATTTGAATTTCGGAATTTGGATTTTTTCAATGCGAGCCGTGGTACAAAGAGTAAGTTACGCCCAGGTTAAGGTGGAAGGGGAGCTTATAAGCAGGATTGGTCGTGGCCTGGTGGTGCTGGTAGGTGTAGGGGTAGGAGACGCAGAAGAAGATGTGGAGTACCTGGCCGCCAAGCTTTCTGGTCTCAGGGTCTTTGAAGATTCTAACGGTAAGATGAACCTATCCCTGGAGGAGGTGAATGGTCAGATGCTGTTAGTCAGTCAGTTTACCCTTTATGGGGACTGCCGAAAGGGGCGCAGGCCCTCCTTTGACCAATCAGCGGGGGCAGAGACGGCTCAGAGGCTTTACAACCTTTTGGTGGAGTCCTTACGCCGTAAGGGTATAGTGGTGGCAGAAGGCAAGTTCCAGGAGAAGATGCTGATAGAGCTGGCAAACGATGGGCCAGTAACCCTCCTCCTGGACAGCAAGAGACATTTCTAAAGGGAGGACTATGCAAAGGTTATTAGTCCTTGTGTTTTTCGTGTTCCTGGTGGGGGGCTGTGCAGAAGTTCCTAAGGAGACGGTGAGTCTTCCCTCCCCTGCCAAGAGGCCATTAGTAATAGAACCTAAGAAGGAGGAGACCCCTATAGTGCTGAGCATACCCCGTGTACCCGTTGCAAAGAAGTGGAAGTACATAGTGGTCCACCACAGCGCCTCCCCTTCTGGGAGTGCGGATGCCTTTGACTACTTTCACAGGGTAAAGAGGGGATGGGAGGGGGGGCTGGGCTATCACTTTGTAATAGGAAACGGCCATGGCTCTGGTGATGGTCAGGTAGAGGTTGGTCACCGATGGCTCTACCAATCCCACGGGGCCCATGCGGGGCAGGTGGAGTATAACCAGCGTGGTATTGGGGTATGTCTGGTAGGTAATTTTGAAGAGGATTATCCAAGCCCCCAGCAGATGGCAAACCTGGTTGCTCTGATACGAGAACTACAGCAGCTTTGCGACGTACCTTCTGAAAACGTCGTCCTTCATAGGCATATTCGTGACACAGAATGCCCCGGCAGGAACTTTCCGTATTACGAGGTTCTGGCCCAATTGCTGCGTTAAAAGTCTGCAGGAGTTAGGTTGCGGTAGACAGGGTAAAAGATTTTTATCCGCCTTAGGCGGATTGCCTGTCCCCCGCCCCCCGTCTCCTATTTTTCACCCGGATGATACCTTTTAGAGATAAAAACCCGTCGGGGACATTCCCCTTTGTTGTAATAGCCCTCATCGGTCTAAATGGGGCCTTCTTCATCTTTGAGATGGCTTTGGGCCAGAGGCTTGAGGGATTCCTCTTACAGTACGGGATAGTACCCGTAAAGGTAGTATATTTTCTGAGGCACCCCAGCCTTAACCCCGAGGCCATTAAGGATACCTTCCTGCCCTTCTTAAGCCACATGTTCCTCCACGGGGGCGTTATCCACATCCTGGGTAATATGTGGTATCTCTGGATATTTGGAGACAATATAGAAGACAGGCTGGGCCATCTCAAGTTCCTGGGCTTTTACATTGCCTGTGGAATCCTGGCCAGCATAGCCCATGTAGCAATGAGCAGTGGCGTGGGGTTGCCGTGCGTGGGGGCGAGCGGGGCCATTGCCGGCGTACTGGGGGCCTATATGATTACCTTCCCCAAGGCAAGGGTACTTTGCATAATCCCCATCTTCTTTATCTGGCAGATAGTGGAGCTACCTGCCGCAGTGGTGCTGGGTTTCTGGTTCGTCATCCAGTTCTTCAGCGGTGTGGCCTCCATTGCACCCACCGCCCCCGCAGGAGGGGTGGCCTGGTGGGCCCACGTCGGGGGGTTTGTCTTAGGTATGGGCCTGATGTTGGTCTTCCCTAAGAGGAAACCTGTAACTAGACCCTGGCAGTACCAGTAAGGGGTAGGGAGTAAGCAGTAGGCAGGGTAAGGGCAGGTCTCCTGCTATAGTTCTGCAGGAGGAGAGGAGGGTTCTCTCACTATTTGCCCAAGCGTTATGCCTTCTCTCCACAGGAAGAAGCTTCCCATAGCCAGGGTTACGAACAAATTAGCTGTCCATAAGACAATGGCAAAGCTCTGGGCTATCGATGTCTCTACATGGAAGAGCTCAAGGGACTTTAGTACTGCCAGGTGAAAAACCCCGATAAACCCAGGTGCCTGAGGCAGTGCTACCGCCAGGGACGTGCATACCATCACTAAACACATTCCGGTGAAAGGTATCTGTATCCCAAAAGAGTAGCCCAGGATATAAAAACCAGCGACGCCTAAAAACCAGATGCCAAAAGAGAGGGCAGATAGCCACATCACCTGTCTCACACTCTTCAATACCTTCAGCCCTAAGACAAAGGACTCCAGAATCCTTATAAGTTTCTCTTTAAGGTTGTGGGGCAGGAAGAAGAGGAGTCGGCCAATAATGTCCATGGCCTGTTTGGAATATAAGTCTAGGAGGACGAACAATAAGAGGCTTACTACGCACGTTGCCCCCAGTATCCCTACTCCGGATTTTAACTGGAGTAAGAAGTGAGCGTCATGGACCTCCTGAGGCGTGGGGTTTGCGCCTGTGGCATTATGCAGTGAAGGGATAAGGGCAAAGACCGCAGTGGCCAGGATAATCAGGCTCATGGAGTCCAGCAGTCTCTCCATCACTATCGTGGCAAAGACCGTGGCCATTCCCAGGCTTTCTTTCTTTCCAATGATTACCGTCCTTACTATCTCTCCAGCCCTGGCAGGCAAGATATTATTCGCCATAAAGCCAATGGCGGTGGCGGATAATATGTTCGCAAAGGAGACCCTCTTTACCTCAGAAACAAGACTCTGCCAGCGAAGCGCCCGCAGAACGCTGACCAGAATGGACACTAATAGGCTGGGCAGGACATAAAAATATTCCGCCTCTCCCAGGGCCATGCGAACACGGCCCCACTCCATATCTTTAAGAAAGAGCCAGAGGCAGATACCACTGATTAGAAACCCGGAAACTATCCAGACTGATTTACCAGTGATTCTCATTTTAACCTTGTTTAGTGGCCAGATTGAAGGTCCTGAACCCCAGGCAAGGATTTTAACATATTAGTTCTACCTTACAATAGTGATATTGATTTTGTCTGCGATCTCGCATATTATTACTGTTTGAACAAAAGATATCGGAGGATGGAGATATGCGTAATGCATTGCTTATAGTTATTCTGTTGGGATTCTTTCTTTGCCTTTCTGGGACTGCGAGGCCTGTCCTGAGCATAAGCGAAGGGGCGGAGATAGATACCAAGAAACTCTTCAAGACCCACTGCCTCCCGTGTCATGGTGAAGACGGCAAAGGTACTGACCTGGGGCAAGGCCTCGGTACCCCGGACCTTACTAACGCAGAGTGGCAGAAGACCAAGCCGGATACCCGCTTCGTTGAGCAGATACTTAACGGTTCTGAGAAGATGTTCCCCTTTAAGGATAAGTTAAACATGGAAGAGGTGCAGGCACTGGTGGCCTACGTCCGCCAATTCGCTCAGAGATAGAAATATGGTAGGGGCACGTTGCAACGTGCCCCTACAACCAACATGTGCATAGAACTCTTTCAATTAAGGAATAAAGTGGCCGTCGTTACCGGGGCCAGCAGGGGACTGGGCAAGTCAATGGCCATGGCCCTGGCAGAAGTAGGGGCTAGCATCGTCCTTGTGGGGAGAGACAAGGAGAGACTGGAAGGGTCAGCCAGAGAGATAGCCGACTTTGGCGTAAAGACCCTCCCCGTGATAGCGGACGTTACCAGGGCAGAGGATGTAGAGGCAGTGGTCTCCAGGACGCTAGAAGAGTTCGGAAAGATTGATGTCCTCGTAAATAACGTGGGCACGTATTTAGGGAAACCCATCGTGGAGTCTACCCTTGAGGAGTGGCACAATCTAATAAACACCAACCTTACCAGCACCTATCTCTGTTCCAGGGCGGTGGGGAGATACATGGTGGAGAGGCAAAGGGGCAAGGTGATAAATATGGCGGCGGCCTTGGGCGCATTGGGGGCCAACAACGCCAGCGCCTATTGTGCCAGTAAGGGTGGAGTAATCCAGCTCACCAGGGCCCTGGCAGTGGAATGGGCCAGATATAATATCAACGTCAATGCCATTGCCCCGGGGACTATGGAGACGGAGTTGACCAAGGCCATGCTGGAAGACCCTGCAGTGAGAAAGGCCGTTACGGGAAAGATTCCGATGAAGAGGACAGGCCAGCCAGGAGACCTCGCAGGGGTGGTCATATTCCTGGCCTCACAGGCCTCTGACTACATAACGGGCCAGACCATCTTTGTGGATGGAGGGTTCTCCATACAGTAGGGGCGACCCACCGGGTCGCCCCTGCTCTTGGCATGACACTAGCCATGACCCCACCTCCTGGTAGTGTACAACGGTATCTCCTGGGGTATCTCCTGGCGAGTCTTTTAGTAGGGGCGTATTGCGATACGCCCCTACCCTACGGGCCTGTAGTGGCCGAGGCGAACCAGGGGACGACAGGCGATGCCCCATGGCCCCCATGGCCAATGTTCAGGTACGACCCCTCGCATTCCGGCAGTAGCACTTATAGTGGGACAAAAGAGGGGGTGCTCAGGTGGCGGTTCCCCGTAATGGGTAAAGTTACCTCGTCTCCTGCCATTGGTGCAGATGGCACCATCTACATAGGCTCTGAGGACGGCCAGCTCTATGCCCTCACACCGGAGGGTGAGAAGAAATGGAGTTTCTCTGCCCAAAAGGGTATAACCTCCTCTCCTGCCATCAGCCCCACTGGTAATATCTACATAGGTTCTAGAGACTGTAACCTTTACGCCTTAAGGCCCGATGGCACGCTACTCTGGAGTTACAAGACCGGGGACAGCATACTCTCCTCCCCCGTTATTGGCCCGGAGGGGACTATCTATATCGGCTCCAGTGATTATAAACTCTACGCCCTTAGCCCCGAGGGGAGACACCTCTGGGAATATGACACCCACAGCCCCATAAGCCCTAGCCCATGCCTATCTCCTGACGGCACAATATTTCTTGGTACAAATGTAGGACTACTATTTGCTTTTAGTCCCAATGGGGGGCTTAAATGGAGCAAGCGGTATGGTAGGGACATTTATTCCTCTTTTTCCTCACCTACCGCAGGCCCTAAGGGAGGGGTTTATATAGGCTCTGAGAATGGCAGGTTGTATGGTTTTACACACGGAGGGGAGGTTGTGCTGAGGATACAGACCGGGAAGGCTATCCAGTGTTCCATAGCCCTGGGGCCGGACGGTACCCTCTATTTTGGCTCTTATGACAAGAATTTTTATGCCGTTGGCCCAGACGGGAACTTGAAGTGGTCCTACAAGACGGGGGGCTGGATTGAGTCCTCTCCCGCCCTGGGCGCAGGCGGTTCAGTTTATTTTGGTGCCGCAGAACTGGACGAGGGGGGACAACGTGTGGGGAGACTTTATGCACTCAGCCATGAGGGTCAACTTGTATGGAGTTTCAGGACCGAGGACTGGATAGAGTCCTCCCCTGCCATAGGCCCCGATGGCGCCATATACTTTGGGGCTAATGACCACTACGTCTATGCAATAGGCAGCCCGCAGGGCAAAAACTAGTGGGTAGGGAGTAGGGATTAGGGGGGGGAAAAGAATTGTAAATTGCAAATTGTAAATTTGAAATTTCCAATTTCCAATAAAGGAATAGGGATTAGGGAGTAGCAAGAAGAAAAAGGATACGGAATCTGAATTCCGACTACTGACTACTGTATTCTTTATTCTTTCCCTGGCCCCTAACCCCTGCCCCCTAACCCCTGGCCACTAGTTCCTGACCAACCCCCAATAAAGATGGTCTTTGGGATTCATCCTCTCCGCTTCTTAAGAAGTCCCTCACCGCCTTGAAGAGTAAGGCCTTTTCTCTGTCAAACATCATCACATGATTACTGCGTTGTAGCCATACAAGCTTTTTCTCCATAGAGCGGGCATAGTGGAATATATAAAAGGCGCTGAAAGGGGCGGCAACTAGGTCTTTCCTTGAGTGGACCACCAGGAGGGGGGAGTGGACGTTGTCAAGCGATACTTTGGTTACCTTAATGAGTTCTCCCAGGGTTTTTATTGTCGTTATGGGAAAATGGGAAACAGTGGGGAACATGAGACTACCCTTTAATTCCTCGGAATGTATGGGCCATCTCTTGCGAACGGTCTTTACCCTGGTAAAGAGTTTCTCCGTCATCTCTAGCAGTTTCTTAAGGGGAAAATGCTCGCTAATTATAAACATAGGGGTTGAGAGGCTGGCCACCCTATCCACTTGGTAATGACTGCTTAATTTTAAGGCCAGGAGCCCCCCGGTGGAAAAGCCCACTACGGAGACGTGCTCAAAATCCCGCCGCAACTTTAAATACTCTCTTTCTACCTTTTTGTACCAGTCTAGCCAGTGGACGGCCCCCAGGGCCTCCGTGCCTTCACAATGACCGGGCAAGAGTATCCCCCTGACGGTAAAGCCGGAAGGGGCAAGTCGCTCTCCCAACTCTTTCATCTGGATGGGACCGCAACCCAGGCCGTGGATTAATAGACATGCCCTGGGACCATCCCCCAGGGTGAACTCCCTACTGTAAAGGGAGATATCTTTAATCAAAGGAAGCCCTCCTCCAAGGCTAATCCGCTTGAGGAGCGAGCCAAAGTCCTGTATCCTCCTGAGGTGGAGAAGGGGGAACGAATCTGTCCGCAAAGGACTGCTCCAATCCTTAAATATCTTCATGACAGTCCCTTTATCCTCTCCATTATCAAGTCAGTCATCCTCCTCAGCGCCTCTTTATTAGGCTTTCCTGCACCATTGAAAGGGATAGGCTCCCCATAAGTTACGGTTATCTTTACAAAGCGAGGGAAGAGTGCCCCTTTGGGCAGGGCCTCCTTAGCCCCGGATATCTTAGCAGGTAAGACGGGGATATGACTCCTGGAGGAAAGCATAGCCACCCCGGGGTTCCCATGCCAGGCCTCCACGCGACCATTATCCCATCCTTCTGGGAAGATAGCTATAACCCCTGACTCCTTCAGTACCTCCAGCCCCCTGACAAATGCCTCCTTGTTGAGTCCCTTCTCCTTTAGAGGTATAGCCTTGTGCATACGATAGAACCACCAGCCCATCCCCTTGTAGAAGGCAAAACTCACCATATAGGTTATCCTCCTGGGGAAGGCTATCTGGAGTATCCAGGGGTCTAGATGGCTGTGGTGGTTAGCCGCCAGTATTATTGGACCCTCCCTAGGAATCCGCTCTGGATGCCTAACCTCCAGTCTGAAGAAGAGCCTCAGCACCGGGTAAGAGAGTACCCACACGATCCTGTACATCCACTCCCCCAGGAACTCGTAGAAAGCCACTATCTTTTGTTTAAGCCGCCTACCCCAGGGACTGCGGCCATTGTCCGAGAAAGTCCGCCCCCCTCGTCCCTTCCCTGTCCCTTCGCTCTCACCTCTTTCAGGGTCAGGGCCTCGGCCCAAGGACGGGTCTATGGAAGGTATAACATCTCTCTTAAACATAGCCAATCTCCGTTAGGTACACCTCTATCTCCAGAGGCCAACTACTCTTGAGCGGATTATAACAACCACCAAAGGCTTCATCAAGGAATTTATGAACCAGTAGATAGTAGCTAGTAGCAAGTAGCCAGGGATAAATCTTTTTCCTATCTACTATCTACTGTCTACTATCTACTAGCTACTGTCCATCAATCTCTTCTTTAGCTCATCCAGTTTATTCAGTGCCTCCAGGGGGGTAAGTAGGGATACGTCCAGGCCCTTAATATCATCTATAATGCCCTGTTCTTTGGGGAAGAATAGCGGGATTTGCAGTGTGCCACTAATATCTTTTTTAGACCTTTCCACCCCCAGTTTAGGTCTCTGGTAGGCGTCCAGGGAATTGGCCTCCAGCTCTTCCAGTATCTCCTTTGCCCTGGTTATTACCTCCTTCGGTACCCCGGCCAGCCTGGCTACATGGATACCGTAGCTCTTGTCCGTCCCCCCTTCCACAATCTTTCTCAGGAACACTACCTCCTCCCCCCACTCCCTCACGGCCACGTTGTAATTTCTTATCCCTGGGAATAAGAGGGCCAATTCTGTGAGTTCGTGGTAATGGGTGGCAAAGAGGGTCCTGGCCTCCAGGTGTTTATATATGTACTCGGTCAAGGCCCAGGCGATGCTTAGCCCGTCAAAGGTGCTGGTGCCCCTGCCCACCTCGTCCAGTATGATAAGGCTCCTCCCTGTGGCGTTGTTCAGGATGTTGGCGGACTCCTGCATCTCTACCATAAAGGTACTCTGCCCCCTGGAGAGTTCGTCAGAGGCGCCCACCCTGGTAAAAATCCTGTCCACCACGCCCATCCTTGCCTCCCTGGCGGGGATAAAACTACCCATCTGGGCCATGAGTACCAGCAGGGCCACCTGCCTGATGTAAGTGCTCTTCCCGGCCATGTTGGGCCCGGTAATGACCATCACCCGGTTGACCTCCCCGTCTATGTCAATACTATTAGGGACGAACTTCCCCCTGCCCAGGGTCTTTTCCAGTACAGGATGTCTGCCATCTACAATATAGAGTCTGCGGTCTTCAGTTATCTCAGGCCGCGTGTAATTGTCCTCCACCGCCACCTGGGCCAGGGAGACCAGCACGTCCAGTTCAGCCACCGCACCTGCCACCTCCTGAAGCCTGGCGGTATGAGAGGCCACCTTTTTCCTCATCTCTTCAAAAAGCTCATACTCCAACCCCTTGGCCCGCTCCTCTGCGGTAAGCACCCTGGATTCGTATTCCTTCAGTTCCGGGGTTATGTAACGCTCTGCGTTCTTCAGGGTCTGACGGCGTACGTAGCCCTGGGGTATGCGTTCCTTGTGGGTGTTGGTTACCTCTATGTAATAGCCA
>MHYW01000009.1 GCA_001828545.1 Planctomycetes bacterium RIFCSPHIGHO2_12_FULL_52_36 | reverse complement strand
CAGAACAACTCCTCCTTATCGTTAACCAGATAGCCTCCGTCCTGGGCAAGGCGAGGCTCATTGATGAAAAATTGCGACTGGAGAGGACGATGCTGGAGAGCGAAAAGCTGTTGAGCCTGGGCAGGCTCTCCGCCAGCGTGGCCCACGAGGTCAAAAACCCCCTCAGTTCCATCAAATCCATAGTACAGGTACTCAAAGAGGAACTAAAGGAAGACCCCCGTAGACAGGAGGCCCTCTCCATCATCGTGGATGAGATAGACAGGCTTGCCAAGGTGGTGAATCAACTCCTCCAGTTTGCCAGGCCCGTGGGCTTTGGTCTAAACTCAGCCGGAGGTGATAGGGCCGCCCCAGGCGAAGGCCTAAAAAGGCCCAGCTACAAGCTCTCTGAGGTGGTAGAGGGGGTGCTCCTCGTCCTGGGACACGAGGCCAAGAAAAACGGGGTAACTATCTCCTCCCAGATACCGGAAGACCTCCCCAGGGTAAGGGCCGCCGACGGCGCCCTCCAGGAGGTCTTTTTCAACCTCATACATAACGCCCTGCAAGCCATGCCAAAAGGGGGCTCCCTATCCCTCCTTGCCAGACCTGGAAAGAATCAAAGTATTGAGGTAACTATCGCTGATACCGGACCCGGCATACCAAAGGACATTATGGACAAGGTCTTTGAACCTTTTTATACTACCAAGCAATCAGGTACGGGGCTGGGCCTACCCATCGTAAAAAAGAGACTGGAAGAGATGGAGGGGAGAATAGACCTCAAGACAGGCCCTGCTGGCACACGTTTTATACTGCACCTTATGGCAGAGAAATCTACCCCGGACAGACTGACCACGTATCAACAAGGTTTTATGTAGCCGCAGGCTTTAGCCTGCGATTAGTAGTAAGCAAAGCGAATCTAATGACACCCCCAGCTATCTTAATAGCCGATGATGAAAAGGGTGCCCGCTTCGGGATGAAGAAGGCACTGGAAAAGGACGGTTATTCCATCCTGGAGGCCTCCAGCGGCCAGGAGGCACTGGAACTCATAAGAAACCGTCTCCCGGACCTGGTCTTTCTTGACATAAACATGCCGGAGATGAACGGCCTGGAAGTGCTGGAGAAAACAAGGGGTATGGAGTGCTCCCCTATGGTAGTAGTGATAACGGCCTATGGTTCCGAAAGGATAGCCGTGGAGGCCATGAAGAAGGGGGCCTATGACTACATAGCCAAACCTTTTGACATAGAGGAACTGAGGCTCATCGCCAGGAATGCCCTGGAGAAACTGGCCCTGCAGGATGAAAACCGCAGACTGCGGTCCCAACTAGAAAGCCAATCCACCCTGGATGGATTGGGGGAGATGGTAGGCCAGAGTACCGTCATGAGAGAACTCTTTACCAAGATTGAGAAGGTGGCCTCCACAGAGGTAACGGTACTCCTCCTGGGAGAAAGCGGCAGTGGTAAGGAGCTGGTAGCCAGGGAGATACACAGACGAAGCCGCAGGGCAAACAAACCCCTGGTGGTGATGAACTGCGCAGCCTTACCAGAGACCTTGATAGAGAGCGAACTCTTCGGTCACGAGAGAGGGGCCTTCACTGGCGCCGCCGAGAGGCGAATAGGGAAGTTTGAGATGGCCAACAGGGGTACCCTGTTCCTGGACGAGGTAGGGGATATGAGCCCTAACACCCAGGCCAAACTCCTCAGGGCCATAGAGGAACAGAGGTTTGAACGCCTGGGCGGAGGGGAGACACTCCACGTGGACGTCCGTGTAATAAGTGCTACCAATAAAGACCTCCCGGCCGAGATAAAGAAGAACACCTTCCGTGAAGACCTCTACTACAGACTCAAGGTGGTGGAGATTGAATTGCCGTCCCTCCGCCAGCGCAGAGAGGACATACCACTCCTGGTCCAACATTTCTTAAGACTGTCCTCAAAGAAGCACAGTAAGGAAGTAAAGGGTATCTCCAGGGAGGCTATGAGGATTATCCTATCTTATGATTGGCCCGGCAACGTGCGTCAACTAGCCAACACCCTGGAGAGTGCAATAGTCCTGACCGTAGACGACACTATTACACAGGAAGACCTCCCCGGAGACCTGAAAGGGGGTCAACCTCCCGCCTCCCCATCCATTACACCCGACTTCACCCTCCCCTTTAAAGAGGCAAAGCGGAGGGTGGTGGAGTCCTTTGAAAAGGAGCACATCCTCCGCAGCCTCAAGACCCACAATGGCAACATCACCAAGACGGCCGAGGCCCTGGGTATGCACAGACAGGGGTTACAGCAGAAGTTGAGGGAACTGAATATAAGGCGGACAGTATCCGCCCCAACAGAACAGGGCAAAGAGCAGGGCGGAGATAAGGAGTAGAACCGTAGCCGTCAGACTAGCCTTTTTGTTTCTTTGGCTTTCCTTTACCTCCTTGTTTTTTATCTTTTTTACCCTCTTGGCCTTCTTTACCTTTCTCCCCTTTCTCTAGCTTGCCTTCCTTCTTGCCTCCCTTCTCGTCCGGTACTGACGTAGAGGGGACACCCTCTAACTTGCCTTTCTTCTCACCCTCACTCCCACCCTCACGCTTACCCTTCTGCCCCCTTCCTTCCTCCTTCCCTTCCAGACCTGGAGGCACATTGCTATCCCATCCCTTCTTTTCGCCCTCGTCCCAACCGGGCGGGCGCTCAGATGGCCCCGGAGACACACCTGCCCCCCCTCCCTTCTCCTTTGCCACTGCATCACTTAGTGGTAAGAGAGACAAACTCATCAAAAAAATGAGGCACGATACAAAAAGCAAGACCCTGTTAACAACCTTCATTAAAACCTCCTATTCTTAAGCGACACTATATCCTGTTACTACATGAAGGAGTTTATTGCTTTCCAACTATTGTGTCAATATTTTATTACTGGCCTACGTCCAAGCAAGTTTGGACAGGGCGTAGGGGCAGGTCTGAAACCTGCCCCTACAAAGATTCCCTTTGTAAGTAAGGTCGGGCAGGGGTAAACCCTGTCCCTACATGGTTTCATTATGCGTACCAAAAAGAGAAAATCCACCGTTACACAATATCCAAATGCTCCACAGAACTAAAAACATTTATGTTTGACTTTTTACACTTAATGTGTTTTAATACCCCAGAATTGAGAAGGGTGGCGAAGGGCTGAGATAGTAGGCAGCAGGTACTACTTACTATTACTGCTTACTACTTAGCGCCTACTATTTGCGTCAAGGGGAGAGGCAGGATGAATGAAAATTATAAAAAGTACATAGCAGAGGCCATAGGCACCTTTACCCTGGTTTTTGTGGGGGCAGGGGCGATTTGCACGGATTACTATCTAAAGAGCGCCGGGGGCGCCGGAATAGGACTGGTGGGTGTGTCTATAGCCTTTGGGCTAGCGACCATGGCCTCAATTTATGGCCTGGGTTACATCTCTGGCAGTCACATTAACCCCGCCATAACTATAGCCTGCTGGGCCACCAGGCGAATGGACACCAACCTGACCGTCTTTTACGTCCTCTCGCAACTACTAGGGGCCACTATTGCAGGCTTTGTCCTGAAGACAATCTACCCACAGGCAGTAACCAGCGTGCACCTGGGTTCCACGTTTCTGGGGCAGGGTGTACCCATGGCCAGGGGGGTGTTCATGGAATTTGTAATCACCTTTCTCCTGGTCCTTACCGTCTTCTCAACAGCAATAGACAGGAGGGCCTCCAAGACCTTTGCGGGTCTTTGCATCGGTTTCGCCATGCTCCTTGGGGTTATGGTCGGGGGGGCCGTCACAGGCGGGTCCATGAACCCCGCCAGGACCTTTGGTCCTGCCATTGCCTCAGGATTTTTTCAGAACCATTTTGTGTATTGGATAGGCCCCATCCTGGGAGGTGTAGTAGCAGCCATCTTTTACGAAAGGGTGCTGGCTGGGGAAGAGGTAGAGATTCCAGCAGAAGTAGCCACTAGGAGGGGGAGGCGACCCTCTTAGAGAGTTCCATTAGATTCGCTTCGCTCACTACAAGTATTAGAGGGACTTCCCCACAGTCCGGGAACTTGTGACACTTCACGCATTCGGTCCATATCTTGTGGGGTAATTCCCCCTTGTCAACGGGGGAGAACCCCCTGTGCTGGAAAAACTCGGGCCTATACGTAAGTACAAAGAGTTTGCCTACGCCCAGGGTCCTTGCCTCTTCAATGCACCTCATCAGGAGCTTTCCCCCTATGCCCTTCTTTTGATGGGGTTCAAGCACTGCCAGAGATTTTACCTCTGAGAGGTCTTTCCAGAATATGTGGAGGGCCGCACAGCCTACTATCTCCCCATCCTCCAGATAAACAAAGAAGTCCCTGAGATTTTCATATATCTCGGATAGACTGCGGGGGAGCATGAGGTCCTTCGCAGCGAAGTGGTTGGTAATCTTCTGTATCTTCTCTACGTCTGAGATTAGGGCCTTTCTTATCATCCCAGGTCGTTGTATCCCCTTACCCTGAACTCCACCCCCAACTCCCTGGCAATCTGCCTGCATGCCTCCACGTCTAACCCAGGGACGTCCACTACGGAGAGGGTTACCTCAGGGATAAAGTCCCTGGCCTGCCTCGTAAAGGCAAGGAGGGACGGGTAGGCCATGTCTCCAAAACTAGGGGAACAAAGCTCCCTGTACCCCTCCTCGGTAGGACTGTTTAGGCTAATAAAGACAGAGTCCACTAACCCGGCTAGCTCCGGACAGACAGACCTTTTGTTTATCAAGTCTCCCTGTCCATTAGTATTTAACCTTATTCTTTTACTCCCCTTTTCCTTTAATACCTTAGCCACCCCCTTAAGGACGTCCAACCTCTCGGTAGGTTCGCCGTACCCACAGAAGACCACCTCGTCATACCTCTCAATGTTGTTACCTGCGGCCGTTAAGACCTCTTCAAGCGTAGGCTCCTCATTTAGCCCCAGGTAATGACCCTTCACGTAGGGTCGCTCTAATCGGGGACAGAAACTACAGGTGTTGGGACACCTGCCAGTAATGTTTAGATAAAGAGAATTCCTGATGGTGTAGGCTACCTTGCCCTCCTGGTGGTTGGTACCCATGCCAAATAACTGGAAGGCATTAAAGGTAGTGATTCGGGCAATATCTTCCTCTGCGAGGTTATAGAGCTGGGACAGGATGGGGAGTAGATACCTTAAATAGGCTGGCTCGTTCCTCTTGCCCCTCTGGGGCTGGGGTGATAAGTAAGGGCAATCCGTCTCTAAGAGGAGCCTTTCCACGGGGACAGATTTCACCACCTCCCTGAGATGGTGGGTGTTGGGGAAGGTTACCGGTCCAGCAAAGGATAGGTAAAAGCCCATCTCCAGGCACTCCCTGGCCGTCTCTTTACTCCCGCTAAAGCAGTGGAACACACCCCTGGGAGAACGACTACGGTATTCCCTTAGGATACCCAGACAGTCAGGTGTGGCCTCCCGGTTATGGATAATAAGGGGCAGGTGGGCCTCAAGGGCCATTTCTATATGCCTTCGGAAGAGGGCCTGCTGGGGCTCCCTGGGGCTGAACTGGTAGTGATAATCCAGCCCGGTCTCCCCCACCGCCACTACCCCTGGGGAGCGGACCAGTCCTTTTATCTCTCCCCAATCCGCCTCAGTGACCGCCGAGGCCCCATGGGGATGTACACCTATGCTGGCGTAGAGTCCCTGGTAAGTCTGGACGAGGCCCAGCACCTTCCCGCTAGAAGCCAGGTCGGTACCCACCACCAAGAGATACCCGACCCCCTGGGCCTGGGCCCTCTCAAGTACCTCGGGTAAATCCCCCTCATATTCTGCCATGTCAAGGTGGGTATGCGTATCTACTAGTAGCATGGAAGTCCTTCTGCGGACACACTGTTGGCGGTACTAGCCTTGGGCGGAGAAGGCATTTTGGATGATTTTAGAGTCTGACACCCTGCCTTCCTCATCAAATTGGACGGTAACCACGTCAAAACGAAAGCTCTGTCCGGATAACCCCTTTTCCCTGATGTACTGCTGTGCCGCATCAAAGAGGTGGCGTCTCTTTTCATTGGTAATCCTGAGTTCTGGAGGGCCGTATCTGGTGGATTTACAAGCCTTAACCTCAAGAAAAACTATTGTACTACTGTCATAGGCAACAATATCTATCTCGCCGTGGCTTGAGCGGTAATTGCGTTGGAGTATCTGGTAGCCCCACTTCTTAATGATTTTGACTGCCTGGGTTTCACCTTCCAGGCCCAGGGCCTTTCTGTGTCCCTTGATAAGCCCCTCCTTTGCCCTCCGCCTCAGGCGGACAGGGTCAGGCTTTACACCTCTGCGGGTTTGCCTCCCCTATCGTCCTGGGCAACCGCCCGCCTAAAAGGCATGCCCTGACCCTGAACGAAGTGAAGGGGAAGGGACGGCGGACTTGCAACAAGGGTCACCAAGGCCTACGCCTGCCCTTTTTCTACTACCCCCTGCTTCTCAACAAATTTTTCCTTCAGCCTTGATGCCTCCTTGCCTGTCTTCTCCCTCAGATAGTAGAGTTTGGCCCTGCGTACCTTACCACTCCTGACTACCTTTACATCCAGAAGTCTTGGGGAATGGAGGGCAAAAACCCTTTCTACCCCCTCACCCTGGACTATCCTCCTGGCAACAAATACCTCCTTGAGGCCACCGCCCTTCTTGGCGATAACCACACCGTTAAAGATTTGGGTACGCTCCTTATCACCCTCTATGATTTTTGTATAGACCTCTACCGTGTCCCCCACCTCAAATTTGGGCAAGGTAGCCTTCTGATTTTCCTTTTCCAGGACATCCAGGATGTTCATATTTTCATTCTCCTTTGGAAACATTCTTTTTAACATAGCCTCCAGGGGCTGTCAAGGGTCTTTTACCTGAGATTAGTAGCCGCAACCTTTAGGTTGCGTTTAACGCAGACTAATCCGCCTAAGACGGACTGCGGCTACAAACAATGACAGAAGGTGCAAGTTGTAACCCGTGTCTATATTATCCATACATCTCACAAAATTCCTGTAAACCTTCTTACTCTTAAACAGTCTAAGAGGATGAAAGGAGGGTACGCAATGAGAAAGGTCTTGATTGCAGTCCTTGTCGCAATAACCCTGAGCATCCTCACTTCCCCCTTGAGCAGTCCGCCTAAGGCGGATGAAGGGACTATGGGGTTAAAGGAGGAGATGAAACAAATAGCGGCACTAAGGGAGGATATAAACCTCCTGAACCTGCTTAATGGTCTCAACCTCACCGATGAGCAATCCAGCAGGGTTATGAATCTAGCCACAGAGGCGCGCGCCGTCAGGCAGGGGAGTTTGGGGGAGAATGCCCAACTCCTCAACGAGTTCAAAGAGACACTACTCACACTTAAGGAAGGCGTCATGGATAAGAATTGGAGGCCCGACCCAGAGATAGAGAAGAAGGCAGGCCAACTAAACCACAAATTAAAGGAGCTAAAGGAAGAGAGCTTCACCAGGTTGCAGGTCCTGGAAGGGGAGGCCAAGGGCGTCCTTACCCCTGGACAACTGGCCATTATAGAGGACTATAAGCCATGCCTTATACCGCCCAAAGACCTTAAGTCCCCCACCAGGGCCGGACAGGCCTTTGACACGGCACCAGTAGAGAGATTCCTCACCAGGGCCAGGTCCATCCCTGCTGAACGTTATGCCAAGGCCAGGGACACCCTTACGGAGGAGTTCCTGGACCGCCTGGAGAAACACCTCGGCCCATTACCAGACAAGACGGCAAAAAGGGAGGAGGTGCTGAGGGTCATTGAGGAGGCCAGGACCATGACGGATGAGGAATTTGCCCTGGAGAAGGAAGACATGGCCAGCAAACTTGCCCCAAAACCAGAGGGGCATCCGTCCCTTTCTCCGTCCAAGCCTGCCCTGCAGCGGAGTGAAGGGGCGGATCAAGGGCAGGCTCAGGCGGGCCCCCGGCAAGGGCAAAGACCTGCCTTTAGTTTCCATGGTCGGGGCATGGATAAGGTGGGCAGATTCCTCCTGGACGAAAGGATTATCCCCATACTGGAAAAGAGGCTTGCCCTATCTAAGGATTTTACTCCAGGGAAAGGAATGGACCTGGGTTCTCTACCAGCAGTACCTGAGTCCTGCCCTTCCAAAAAGAATTAAGGGAGGTGCAAAATGCACGGAGACTACATCTCAAGGAGGGAATTCATAGAAGGCTTAATGAACGTGGGGCTGACCATGAGTATGGCCAGTACCCTCTGGTCGGTAGGGGCACGTTGCAACGTGCCCCTACTAGGGACAAGAGAGGCGTATGGGCAAAACGGCAGGACCACCCACAACGAGGCTATGAAAGAGGCCTCCTGGTACAAGACCGTGGGTGAAGGGACGCAGTGCTTCCTCTGCCCAAAGGGTTGCTACCTAACCCCTGGAGAGACGTGCTTCTGCAGGACCAGGATAAACCGTATGGGTAAGCTCTATACCACCGCCTGGAATAACCCCAGCGTGATAGAGTTAACCAGCATTGAAAATGGGCCCCTTTACCACTTTAGGCCTGGTACCAGGATGTTGTCTCTGGGCACCTCCGGATGCAACCTCAGGTGTTTGTACTGTCAGAATTGGCAGGTATCCCAGACCAGTCCACTGAAAAGCAAGAACCTTTCCTTCAACATCCCGCAGGTAATAAAGGCCACTGGAAGCAAGTCCTGCAAGGGAATAGCCTTTAACTACACGGAACCTGTGGCCTTCTACGATTACATGGTGGACGTCGCCGAGAAGGCCAGGCAGGAAGGGCTCACGGTCACCGTGGCCACGGCTGGCTACATAAACCCATCACCCTTAAAGGAACTCTGTAAGAAGGTTGACGCCTTCACCGTTACCCTCAAGGGTTTTGATGAGGACTTCTACCAGAAGGTCTGCGGTTCAAGGCTTGAGGTAGTCCTCCAGAGCCTGGAGGTCATAAGGAAGGAGGGGAAATGGTTGGAGGTGGTGAATCTGATTGTGCCCTCCCTGAACGATGACCTGACGAAGATAAGAAAGATGGCCCAGTGGATGAAGCTCCATCTGGGAGAGGACGTGCCCCTCCACTTCTCCAGGTTCTTCCCCGCCTACAAACTGACAGGACTCCCTGAGACGCCCATCGTCACCCTTGAACGGGCCAGGGAGGCGGCGCTGGAGAGCGGTATCAAATACGTCTACGTAACCAACCTCCCTGGACACGTGGGGAACAGCACCTATTGCCCCAATTGTGGAGGGACGGTAATTGCCAGAAAGGGGTTTGACACACTCGCCATTAACCTTGAAGGGGGGCGCTGTCCCTCCTGCAAGAAAGGCATAAGCGGCGTATGGGTGTAGGAAAACGATCCTGAAAGGAGGATTTAAAGATGAGATTATTAATCCTGGTAGTAACAACTAGCCTCTTAGTATCCTTCAATTCCCTGGCCTTTGCCCGACCAGGGGGGCCAGATGGGCCGAAGGGAAAGGTGCAACACGGGCAGCGCCCCCACAATCCCCCTGGTGCTCAGAGGTGGCAAGGCCACCCGGAGGCCAAACCTGTCTGGTGGGGAAAGGACAAAGGGCATAAACACCCTAACAGAGACAAAAGGGAGGATATCAGAGACAAGAGAGAAGACCGCAGGGATAAAAGGGAAGACGTCCGGGACAAGAGAGAGGACCGCAGAGACAGGCTTGAAGATATCCATGACCGGCGTGAGGACATCTGGGATGCAAAGCATGACGGCGGCAAATGGGACAAGCTGGAGGACAGGCGGGATAAACTAGAGGACATACGAGACCGCAGGGAGGATATAAGGGACAGGAGGGAAGATATCCGTGACCGTAGAGAGGACAGGAGGGACCGTCTTGAGGACATTAAGGACCACAGGAACAAACCACCCCTGCCCCCAAGGCCCTCCGTCTTGCCACCCCCTGCCCCTCCCGCTGTAGCACCAGCCCCGACCCAATAGCCCCCGCCACACCCGTAGGGGCAGGTTTGAAACCTGCCCCTACGATCTAAATTGGCCTTTTATTTCTAACCCTTAAAAGGTAAAATTCTGTAGCCGCAACCTTTAGGTTACGTTGTTTCTGTAGCTGCAACCTTTAGGTTGCGTTGTTTCTCGCAGGCTAAAGCCTGCGGCTACAAACTGCAGTACAAACTTTGTATGGATACTGTTTACACCAGACTCCAGGAATCAACCCGATTCATAGACTCTTTAATCCCAAAAAGACCTGAGGTGGGGGTAGTCCTCGGCTCAGGCTGGCAAGGTTTTTTGCAAGAGATTGAGACGCCCCAAGAAATAAAACTATCTGCCATACCCCATCTCCTCCCCCCCTGGGCAAGCCAGAGAAAGGGGGCAGTAGTGGTTGGCAAGGTCTCTAATGTAAATGCGGCCTGCTTGGATGCCAGGCTACATACTTACGAAGGCTTCACGGCCCAGGAGGTAGCCTACCCTATTAGAACCCTCGGGATGCTGGGCGTAAAGACCCTCTTCGTTACTAACACTGCCGGAGGCATAAACCGTACGTTTCCCGTGGGAGGTCTCATGCTCATTAAAGACCATATCAACATTGCAGGAGAAGACCCCACCAGGGGAGAGGAAGAGATAGGGTTAGGGCCGCGGTTTGTAGACATGAGTCGGGCCTATGACCCCGAATTAATAGGGCTCACGGAAGTCATGGCTAAAGGACTAGGCATAAGAATAAAGAAGGGGGTATATGCATCGGTGCGGGGGCCAACCTATGAGACCCCTGCAGAGGTAGGGATGCTAAGGACTCTGGGGGCAGATGCAGTAGGCATGTCCACTGTACCAGAGGTCATTGCCGCCAGGCAGATGGGAATACGGGTCTGCGGTATCTCTTGCATTACCAATAAGGCGGCCGGTCTAGCTAAAGGGAAGATAACCCACGAGGAAGTGCTGGCCGTAATGAATGATGTGGGAATAAAGGCATTTAAGTTGTTGCGGGAGGTTATTCTAAGTAGCCGCAGGCTTCAGCCTGCGCACATTCTTCATAGAAAGTGAAAATGAAAGAACTCATAAAAAAGGCGCAGGAGGCGAGGGAAAAATCCTACAGCCCCTACAGCCACTTCAAAGTGGGTGCGGCCCTGAAGACCACGTCTGGGAAGGTCTATGCGGGCACCAATGTTGAGAACGCCTCTTATGGGCTGACAGTCTGTGCAGAGAGGGTAGCCGTTTACAAGGCAGTGTCAGCGGGGGAGAGAGAATTTGAGGCCCTGGCGGTCTTCACCGAGGCAGACGAGCTCACCCCACCCTGCGGTGCATGTCGGCAGGTCTTGTGGGAGTTTTCTAAGGATATGCTGATAATCCTCGCTAACACAAAGGGAGAAAAGAGGCTGAGACTCTCAGAACTCCTGCCCATGCCTTTTGAGAGAAAGGGGTTTTAAAAGAAAGTAGTCAGTAGCAAGTAGCCAGGGAAAAAACTCAACCCTAGCTACTGACTACTAGCTACTACCTCCTCCTCCCTCATACCTCTTTCCCCAGGAACGTACTGTTTCCAAAGTGTTGTTCCAACTGTACCCAGTCCCACTGGCCCATCTTCTTTATGAACTCGTGATTTGTAAGGTCATACCTTAACGGGGTAATAGAAATGTACCCCTGCCGAATGGCCTCTATATCGGTACCCTTTTCCTCCACAGTAATCTCCCTACCCCCTACCAGCCAGTAATAAGTCTTACCCGCAGGGTCCTTGCGACGGTCCACGCTCTCCTCGAAACTATAAGTATACTGTTTGGTAATCCTGATACCCTTTATCTCCCCCCTCTTAATGGAAGGGAAGTTCACGTTTAACAGCGAACCCCTTGGGAGGTCATGTTTCAGCAGCAGTTCAATGACGTCCCTGGAGATTATGGCGGCGTACTCCAGGTCCGGGAAACCAGACACGTCCAGAGAAAGGGCTACGGCGGGTATCCCCAGTATGGCCCCCTCTATGGCGGCGGCCACCGTCCCTGAATAAAGGACGTGGATACCCGTATTTGACCCCAGGTTTATCCCGGAGACTACCAGCCGAGGCTGGCCTTTCATTATCTCCATCACGGCCAGTTTGACACAATCTGCAGGAGACCCACCCACCCCGTAGCCAAAGAATTCGCCATCCACGTACACGTGCCTTACCCGCAAGGGATGGGCCAGGGTTATTGAGTGGCCCACACCGCTCTGTTCACTATCAGGGGCAACCACTACTACCTCCCCCAACCCCTGGAGGGACTTCCTCATTGCCCCTATCCCCTGTGCGTATACGCCATCATCGTTCGTGAGGAGTATTTTCATCTCTTTGCCAATCCGCCCGAGGCGGCGATATTTGGACCTTTAGACTTTGAACTTTGAACCTTTGAACCTTGAACCCTTAACCTTTGAACTTTAAATTCTTAAACCCTTCTCCTGACCGATTCCCCTTGTAACACAGCCCAGGGGCATGTCTGAGCATGCCCCCTATAGGGTTGTCCGCCTAAGGCGGACAACCCTATCAATGTGAATGTCCCCCTCCACCTCCTCCTCCAGAGGGTGCACCCCCTCCCCCAAAGCCAGGCTCAA
>MHYW01000008.1 GCA_001828545.1 Planctomycetes bacterium RIFCSPHIGHO2_12_FULL_52_36 | reverse complement strand
TTGTAGAACGATGGGTTGAGCATTGAATTTGTGGAAAGTATATTCAATACCTAAAACTCCACCACAGACCAGCCCTTCCGGTGTGCGTATAACTTCAGTACGGGATGGGCGTTGACTGCCACTGGGTGGCCTACCATACCAAGGAACTCCACGTCAGAATAGTGGTCTGCATAGGCGTAAGAATTTTTGAGGTCAATGTCCATCCGTAAGGCGAGCCCCTGGAGGATGCTGGCCTTGCCCAGGCCATAGGGATGAGTCCCCTCAAGCCTTCCAGTAAATACCCCATCCGCCCTCTGGAGATTTGAGCCTACGGCGGCACTAGCCCCCAGGGCTTCTTTAAATCCCTCAATCAGGACGTCCAGTGTCCCGGATATAAGGATAATGGTATAGCCCTCTGCCCTCTTCCGCTCCATCTCTTCCCTTGCTTTAGGGGTTATAAAGGGTGCTATGTGTTCCCTGAAACAATGACTGGCCTCTTCCTTTACGATGGAGGGTTCTTTGCCCTTCAGATAAGACTTGTTGTTCTTGAGGTAGAGTCCCCGGAAAGTAAGGAGTTCAAAGAGAAAGGTGTAGAGGAACCGTAGCATATCCAGGGGCGTGATTATTCCCTTTTTAAGGAGGTATTTTATAAAGATCCGTTCCGAGGAACGGCCCTTAATTAGGGTATTGTCTATATCAAATATAGCAGCCCTCAGCATAGGGACTAGGAACTCGCCCGGGGTGGGTTGAGACTACTTCCCAGGAGATACCCCCTGCCTTCCCACACTACAGGGAAACCTCTCAAGAGGCAGAAGACCACCGTCCCATAGACCAGGGTATACTTAGCGGACATTAAATAATTCATCCATAGTGCAGAGACCTCTGTGCTTCTGAGAGTTATGATTAAGCCGAGATAGGTAAAACAGACCCCCTTTGAGGCGGCGTAAAGGAACCTGGAGATGCGGGAACTGACCAGGAGCTTGGCCCATTCCGCCTTCTGCATGGTCGTCTCCCCGAAGGCCGTCTTCCCCTCAGCAAAGGCCATACTCCTCAGGTTGTCTACTACTACGTCCCGGCTTATGACTATGGCAGGGACCCAGAAACTATACTCTCCCACGCAGGCAAAGTATATCCACAGCACGTTCTCTACTATCCTGTCGCCCAGGATGTCCAAAGCAGCCCCCTGTGCAGAGGTCTCCCCATATTGCCTTGCAATATAGCCATCCAGTGCATCCATGGTAATTATTACGGCCGTGAGAAGGGTGGCCAGGGCGTTAAGGTAGTATCCCCTCTGAAAGAGGGCTACGATGACAAAGACCAGTATGACCCTTGATAGGGTGATGATAGCAGCTTTCAAATTCCTTCCATCCTTTTACCGGGAGTGGCCCTGTATACCAGACAAAGTTACAGGGAACAGGGCACAGGATACAGGGGAGAAGATCTTTACCTGTTCCGTAGCCCTGTCACCCCAGGGAATTCTACTGTCTCTGAGGAGGTCTTTCAAGGGGAAAACAGGGACCAGGGATTAGAGGCTAGGGACTAGGGACCAGGGATTAGGGACTAGGGGGAAAAATGCTAACCCCTGATCCCTGGCCCCTGACCCCTAATCCCTGCCCCCTACCCCCTAGCCTTGCCCAGGGTTCGCACGTAAAATACTATTGATGGATAAAAAGATTGTCTATCTCGACCAAAACGTCCTGAGCTTTATCGCTAAGGTGAAGTTGGGGCAGATAAAAGAGGAGAGGGTTGAAAGGCTTTTCTCCGCCTCAGGCGGACTGGAGACCCTGGTTAAAGGGGGCAGGATTATCTGTCCGGAGTCTGTATTCCACAGGATAGAGTCGGAACTGGGAAGTGATATCCTCAAGACAAAACTACTGGAAACCCTTCGGCAACTCTCCCAGGGTATTAGTTTCAGGGACTGGAGGGGGCTGGTAGACGTGCAGATGCAGAGGGCAGTGGAGGGCTTCTTTGGCGGTAGACCTTCCGTCCTCTCCAGGAGCGAGGCCTTTCACGACAAGACCACGGGAGGAGACATCCTTTTTTGTCGGGAGTGGCCCTGCCACCCGCTACAAGAATTAGAACGCCTCAAGAGGTTGTACAAAGAGAGATGGGAAGGACTGAGGAAGGAGACCATGGAGTCCGCCTCAGGCGGACAGAGGGGGCTTCCAGAACTTACCAACAAACTCTTCCGCCAACAAAGGGGGCGTGAAAGACAGGCCCTGGTGAAAGGCTACCTGTTACAAGAGGATAGGAGGCCGTGCCTCTCTACTTATATTATGGAGGCCTACCACCTGGGAGGGCCGAGAAGGAATGGGTTAGAAGTCTACAAGACCCGCGACCCGGACCTTAAGAGGCTTGTGGCCTTCATGGACTCCGGATGGCTCAAGGCTGTGCCGTTTGTGGACGTAGTCTCCTCTCTGAATGCGGCCATCCTGGTGTATGAGGAGGCCAGGGAGCCAGAAGAGGGGGACTTCTACGATTCACTGATAGTGGGGACCGTACTCCCTTACTGTGATGTACTGGTTACGGATAATTTCTTAAAGGGTATCCTGGTAAAAAGACTGGGCTTCCACGTGAAGTATCATGCGGAGGTCTTTTCTGGAAAAGGTAGTGAACTGGAGGGGTTGCTGGCGTATTTGGGGGGGCTTATGGTTTCCTGAGGATGGGACTGAGGATTAAGGTTGTACTATTATTTGTTTTTTAAAGACCTTAGAAGCGAGGAGATGTCTTTAAAAGGCCCTGTGACCTTGCCCCTTTTTATATCCCCCTCGGCCTCTCTCTCTCTCCTGCCATTCCTTGGTCCAAAACCATGCCTGTCCTTTGGGGATAAGTTTTTGCGGGACGAGGTAGATTACCTCCCCCTTTTGCTTAGCTTCCAGAACATCCCCTACTTCAAGGGAGAGCTTTTTGAAGATACCTTTTGGTATGGTAATCTGATGTTTAGGCCCTACTCTTACAATTGCCATATTTTTATTTACTTACTTTCTTACTTCGAGAACTCTGAAAAAGTGCTAAAAAACGCACAATAACGCTACGGCCTGTCATTGCGAGCGAAGCGAAGCAATCCCATTTCTTCTTAAGGCAATTACTTATGAGATTGCTTCGGGCTAAGGCCCTCGCAATGACAGCCTGTCTCGGATTTTTTCAGAGGTCTCACTTCCACATTAGACGAGAAAAAGACCCCTGTCAAGGACAAAGGGTGATTTTGTATTTGCTATAACCACCTAAGGTGGATATTTTACAAATCAAACGTATCTGAAACTCAGGGAGAAATGTTGTATAGCAATTCCTTGAAGGATAGAATATCCCTCTCAATTCTGATTTCTTTGTGGCGAATGGGGGAAACCTCGCATGTCACATCCAGAGGAGGCCCAAAGTGCCGGTAAAGAAGGCGGTCATTGCCTTTGGCGGTAATGCCATCCTGAAGGAGGATGAAAGGGGTACCCTTCAGGAACAGCTCCTCCATTGTAAGGAGACCTGCCAGACCCTTCTGGATATAGTAGAGAGGGGATACGGGCTTATTATAGTCCACGGGAACGGCCCCCAGGTGGGCAACCTCTTAATCCAGGTAGAGGAGGCGCAGAGGAAGACGCCTCCACTGCCCCTGGAAGTCTGCGTGGCCGCCACACAGGGCACCATGGGGTTCATGCTGGAGATGGAGATGCGCAATCAACTCATGGGGCGCGGGCTAAAAAAGGAGGTTACTACCCTGGTAACCCAGGTGGTGATAGAACCCGATATTGAGAGATTTGAACATCCTACCAAGCCAGTGGGTCCGTTTTACACGGGGGAGCAGGCGGAAAGGCTCCGAAGGGAGAGGCACTGGGAGATAGTGGAAGATAGCCACAGGGGTTATCGCAGGGTGGTACCTTCCCCCAGGCCCGTTGAAATCCTTGAGGCGGAGACCATAAAATTTCTGGCGGAGAGCGGGCATATAATCATCGCAGGAGGTGGAGGCGGCATACCCCTGGTCAGAGAAGGGGACCGCCTGTCGGGCATTGAGGCCGTTATAGATAAGGACTACACGGCCAGCCTCCTGGCCAGGGAGATAGGGGCAGACCTGTTCATTATCCTCACGCGTGTCCCCAGGGTTGCCCTCCACTTTGGCACCCCACAGGAAAGACCCCTTGACCGTATGACGTCGGAGGAGGCC
Source organism: Planctomycetes bacterium RIFCSPHIGHO2_12_FULL_52_36 (assembly GCA_001828545.1). GTDB lineage: Bacteria > Planctomycetota > Brocadiia > Brocadiales > Bathyanammoxibiaceae > 2-12-FULL-52-36. The sequence continues at coordinate 2,795 of MHYW01000008.1, read as the reverse complement.
AGGGGCTACCTTGCGGCAGGACATTTTCCACCAGGGAGCATGGGACCAAAAATCTCGGCGGCACTGGAGTTTGTAGCAGCCACGAGTAAGGAGGTACTCATCACCTCCCCTGAGGTACTGGCATCTGCCCTGGAAGGCAGGACGGGGACGAGGATAGTAAAAGACAGTAGTCAGTAGACAGTAGACAGTAGTCAGGGGAACCCCTGGCTACTACAAGGCAGATCGGTCCGCCTTAGGCGGATGCCTCTACCCTGGCTACTAGCTACTAGCTACTGGCTACTAAGGATTATGAAGAGAGAAAAGATAATCATCATGGGCGCCGCTGGCAGGGATTTTCATAATTTTAATCTCTGCTACAGGGATAACCCCCAATACCAGGTGGTAGCCTTCACCGCCGCCCAGATACCCAACATAAGCCCTCGCATATATCCTCCCCTACTGGCAGGGAGACTCTACCCCAGGGGCATCCCCATCCTCCCTGAAGAGGAACTGGAAGGACTTATAAGGAGGCACAAAGCAGGTACCGTCGTCCTGGCCTATAGTGACCTTGCCTACTCTACGGTCATGGGAAAATCGGCCCTGGTAAACTCCGCCGGGGCCGACTTCCTCCTCCTGGGCCCGGACCGTACCATGTTAAGGTCCAGGAGGCCAGTCGTGGCTGTAACGGCCGTGAGGACGGGTTGCGGTAAGAGCCCCACTACCCGACGGGTCTGCCAGATTCTAAAAGAGATGGGGCTTCACCCCGTAGCCGTCCGCCACCCCATGCCCTACGGCGACCTCAAGAAGCAGGTCTGCCAGCGGTTTAAACAGATTAGAGACCTGGACCTGCACGGCTGTACAGTGGAGGAGAGAGAGGAGTTTGAGCCACTGATAGAGATGGGTGTTACCTTATATGCCGGCGTGGATTATGCAAAAATCTTGAGGGAGGCGGAGAAGGAGGCTGACGTTATCGTATGGGACGGCGGCAATAACGACTTCCCCTTCTATCTACCCGACCTCCATATCGTGCTGGTTGACCCGCACAGGCCGGGACACGAGGTCTCGTATTACCCAGGGGAGGTCAACCTCCGCCGTGCCCATGTGGTTATTATTAGCAAGGTGAGTACCGCCAGGAAGACGTCCATAAGGCAGGTGGAGAGGAGCATCAGGGAAAAGAACCCCGGGGCAAAGGTCATCTACGCAGACTTGGAGATAACGCTGGATAACCCTGGAATGGTCAGGAATAAGAGGGTACTGGTAATTGAAGACGGCCCCACCCTGACCCATGGGGGGATGCCGTACGGGGCTGGTATACTTGCCGCCAGACGCTATGGGGCCAGGATTATTGACCCCAGGCCCTATCTGACAGGCTCATTGAGAGAGACCTTCCGTAAGTACCCCCATCTTGGGAAGGTGTTGCCTACTATGGGTTACGGGGAGGAACAACTACAGGAACTCAACCACGTCGTCCGAAACGCCAGGTGCGATGCAGTAATCTCCGCCACCCCGATGGACCTGTGCAGGATACTTGCATGTACCAGGCCCACTCTAAGGGTGCGATACGAACTAAAGGAATTGGGCAGGCCGAATCTGAGGGAAGCTCTAAAAAGATTTTTTGAAAGCAATAAATAACTTGTAGTGGCAGAGCTTGCTCTGCAAATATAAGTGGTAGGGGCACGGCGCGCCGTGCCCCTACCCAACCACTACACTATTTTAAAAGGATTGGCTGGGGAGCCAGGATTCGAACCTAGACAGGCAGATCCAGAGTCTGCAGTGCTACCGTTACACTACTCCCCAGACGAGGATTATTCCTAACAGAAAATCCTGCCTCAGTCAAGGTGTTGAGTGAAGGAAATGGAACCGACCTTCAGGTCTGTCCATTGATTAGTATCCGCCTCAGGCGGACTAAAGTTGAAAATCCGCCATATTTTGGGCAGGCCCTGTCCCTACATTCCCATTGCGAGAGTTTGACATGAAATTGTAGTTGCCCCAGAGCTATTTTTCTACCTTTACCTCAAAAAGGCTTTCCAGGGGTAATCTCTTGCTGGCATCAAAGATTTCTATGCCCACTATCTCATCCTTCTCTGTAGTATCAAGGACTACCCCCTCTTCAATCTCAATGGCCCCTTCTGGCTTTTTAGCAGAGAACTGGATATAAGCTATGTCGTGTTCCTTATCGTAGCTTACTTTCATGGGACCTCCCTCCAGTAAGATTTCTTTAAGGGATAAGCCGAGAGTATTACAACGTCTCCCTCTTCTTTAACATAAACAACCTTAAGTGGCATTCCCTTAAATCGCTGTGCAAAAATCTTATACACTACTTTTCTATTAGACTCAATATCTATCTTGTCAGGCTTGGAGACAGCTTCTTCCACTTCTTCCTGACTTATCTCGTAGAGCCTCATTCTACGTCTGGCGTGTCTAGTGAATTCCATCTACGGTAAAAATTTCTCCGGATGCCCTAACTTCTCCGGCAGGTATTTGTCTATCACGTAATTAAGCCCGTGCTTGGCCAGGGCCTGCTGTTCCGCACGGACGCCCATCTTTATCATCTGTTTGAAGGCCTCCTGCCACTCCTTGTGGTGGAGTATGAAGGGGTCGTTCTTCAGGGCGTCCTGGGCACGCTTGATGTCCACCTCCTTCAGGGGATGGGTGGGGAGCTTGTAATCTATGATGTCCTGCGGGGTAACGCCCAGATACCTTGCGGTGGGGACACAGAAATATTTATTTATATGGGCGGCGTTCCCGGAGCCTACCTTGAGGGTACGGTATATGTTGCCAATACCGTAGGGGTCGCCGTCCACAAAGGCATAGAC
>MHYW01000007.1:11542-11863 GCA_001828545.1 Planctomycetes bacterium RIFCSPHIGHO2_12_FULL_52_36 | reverse complement strand
TGGAAGAGGAAGCCGCCGGTTATATCCAATCCAATATTAAAAAACCCGTAATCAGTTTTGTCGCTGGCCGCAACGCCCCCAAGGGGAAACGCATGGGCCATGCCGGGGCGATAATAGAAGGGGGAACGGGTACCTGGCAGGGCAAGGTAGATGCCCTGGAGAGGGCGGGGGTACACGTGGTTGATAATCCCGCCGAGGTGGGCATGAAGACACGGACCGTACTTAAGAAAACTGGGCTTATAAAAGTTCAGTAAATCCGTTATAATATTTTCGTTATGTCGCGTCAAAAAAAGGGCGAAGTCGCTATAAACCACGATTACT
>MHYW01000007.1:0-11518 GCA_001828545.1 Planctomycetes bacterium RIFCSPHIGHO2_12_FULL_52_36 | reverse complement strand
AAAAGGGCGAAGTCGCTATAAACCACGATTACTGCAAGCGGTGCAATATCTGCCCCCAGTTCTGCCCCACTAAAAACCTTGAGATTGTAGGGGGAAAACTGGTGTCTTATGATAGGTGCATTGCCTGCTTTAACTGTGAGCGATACTGTCCCGACCTGGCAATAGAAGTGGTTAAGATATACCATGTTGAAACAACTCCTGCAGGGTAATCAGGCTATCGTACAGGCGGCGGAGAGGGCAGGTCTGGGCCTCTTTGCCGGCTATCCCATCACACCCGCCTCCGAGATACTCCATGAACTGGTAGAGAGAAAAGACATAAAGGTCTTACAGATGGAGGACGAGATAGCCTCCATAAATGCCTGCATAGGGGCCTCCCTGGCAGGGCTTAAGGTAATGACGGCGACCAGTGGGCCTGGTTTCTCCCTTATGCAGGAGAGTATAGGGCTGGCCCACATGATGGAAATCCCTATGGTAATAATAGACGTACAGAGGGTAGGTCCCAGCACAGGGATGCCCACCTTCCCCGCACAGGGGGACATTATCCAGGCAAGACATGGTAGTCATGGGGACTACTTCCCCATAATCTTTTACCCTAACTCCGTGGAGGAACTCTACCGTTATACCTTCAGCGCCTTTAACGCCGCCGAAGAGTCCCTTAGCCCCGTAATACTCCTCAGCGATGGCTACATCAGCCACCTCTACGAAACGGTAGAACTCAAGGACTACCCAATTGCACAGAGGAGCAGGTCACCCCTGGGTACAAGCAATCGCCACTTTACCGGCCTCACCCATCGGGACTCAAAGCCCGTTACCTCCAGTCCAGAGACACATCGGGACCTACTGGCCCAGCTCCAAAAGAAATGTATGGAGACCTCCAGGAACTACAACTTTTATGAATACATGGAGAACACCGAGGCAGACACCCTTCTAATAGCCTTCGGTGCCTTATCCAGGGCTGTCTACCAGTTTAAGGATAAGTATGCCCTCTTCAGGCCCATCAGGCTCTTCCCCATGACAGAAGAATTAAAGGACGTTGCCTCCCGATATGAACATATCGTAGTCCTGGAGATGAATGCCGGTCAGTATTGTTATCAGGTAGAAAGACTCATCCACCGGGAGGTAGGACTCGTCTCACTCCCTGGAGGCCAGATAGACATAAAGGAGATAAACGACAGACTTCAGGGATTAAGGCAGAAGTTACCTAAACAGGTATCGGTCAGCTAACTTGAACCCTATCTTCTAGGGCAGACATGGAAGACACCACACGTTTCAAACGCTTTCTGAAGGAAGGGAACCTGCCCACACCCTGGTGTCCCGGGTGTGGAAACGGGCAGATACTAAAGTCCCTGGCTCAGGCCTTTGAAGAACTCAATTTTGACAAGCATCAGGTAGTAGTAGTCTCTGGAATAGGATGTGCCGGCAGGAGCGCCGGATTCTTTGACCTGGATTCAGTCCATACCGCCCACGGCCGGGCCATCCCCCTGGCAGAGGGGATAAAGACTGCTAATGAAAATTTGAAGGTGGTAGTGTCAAGCGGAGATGGGGACCTGCTAGGTATAGGCGGTAACCACCTGCTTCACGCAACCCGGCGCAACACCCCCATCACCATCGTCTGCTATTCCAATGAGATATATGGTATGACTGGTGGTCAGGCCTCTCCTACTACCAGATTGAATACCAAGACCCTCACCACCCCTGAGGGCAACAGGGACGCACCTTTTAACGTCCAGGCCATTATCAAGGCCCACAACTGTTTCTATGCCAGGAGCACCACCTTCCACCTGCCACACCTGAAGAAGTGCGTTGTAGAAGCCCTTAGACACCCAGGACTGTCCTTCGTAGACGTTATCACCCAGTGCATAGTCAACAACGGCCGCCGCATAGGTTTCAAAGACGCCTTTGAGATGCTTATGTATTATAAGAACAACTATAAGATTAACGACAACGCCGAATTCCTGAAAGATAATGAGATAGGCATAACCAGATGTGCTGGAGTATAGGATTTACGGATTCGCAATCCTGGAAGTTACCCAATGGACAGTAGTATAACTAAACTGAGAGAGAAGGACGTAGAGGCCACCCTGAACCTCTTCTATAAGAGCATGGAGGAGATACACCCCAACCGCCCCCCGGAGGATATACAACACTTCAAGGAAGGCTACAACTCTGCCAAGCTCCACAAAAGACTACTCAGCGAAAACTGCGTTTACCTCGTGGCAAAAGAGGGGGACAAAGTTATAGGATACGTCTTTGCCTGGATAACCGAGGGGGTGGGGGATATACACTGGTTTGCCGTTGACATGGATTATCGGGGCAGGGGATGCGGTCACAAACTCCTGGAAAAGGCCCTCCAGGAGTTTCAGAGTAGAGAATGTCACGAGGGCAGGGTCTTCATCTATCCCCAGGACACCTCCACCATTAGATTACTAGAACACCTGGGCTTCTTCCAGAAGGCCTATATTGAGGAGAAGTTCTTTGGCATAGACCTCGTGCTCATGGTAAAGGCCATAGCCAAACCTCTCAGGCCCATAGTAAAAAGGATAGTCCTGGCAGGAGAGGCGGGTCAGGGCATCAAACTCATGGCCCACGCCCTGGCTAGCATCCTGGCCAAGATGGGCAAGGAGGTTGCCATGAACGTCCTCTATGACGCCACTGTGAGGGGTGGAGAAATCACCGCCGAACTCCTCTTTTCAGACGAAAAGATAGAGTCCCCCTTCTTTGAAAAGGCAGACCTCTGCCTGGAACTGGCCAAATCCACCAGGAGGGCCTTTCCTGCCGAGAGGCATATCCTGGAGGCCTCCATCCCTGAAGGGGCCGCAGAAGAGAAGATACCGTTTGGAAAAGAGGCCGTTGAGAAGTTCGGCAGCCCCATTTTTATAAACATGATTGCCCTGGGCAGGCTCCTCAAGGACATAGGCATCCCCATTGACAAAGTGGACTTCCGCAGTAGCCTCCCTGGCAGGTTCCTGGATGAAAACGTCAGGGCAATAAAATACGGGTATACGTATCAGGATTAAATGCGACAGATAGAGGCTGACACTATCACCCAGGCCGTAGAAAGACTCTGCATGGAGGCCAACTACTTCCTGGGGCAGGACGTTGTTGATGCACTGGAGCAGTCTCTCAAGAGGGAAGAATCCCCTACGGGCCAGCAAATCTTGAGGGATATACTAGAGAACGCCAGGATAGGCAGAGAGGAACTGTCCCCCATCTGTCAGGACACAGGCTTCACCATAGCCTTTGTAGAATTGGGACAGGAGGCGGAGGTGGTAGGTGGCAGTCTGGACGAGGCCATCACCAAAGGCGTAGCCCAGGGATACACCAAAGGCTATCTACGGGCCTCCATCGTCCAGGACCCCCTGAGGCGCATAAATACAAAGGACAATACCCCTCCGGTTATCCATGTAGAGGTAGTGCCAGGAGACCGTTTGAGGCTTACCGTCATGTGTAAGGGGTCAGGGTGCGAAAATATGAGCCGCTTTGCCATGCTTACCCCGGCCCAGGGCAGAAAAGGGGTCGTGAATTTTGTGGTGGAGACCGTGCTCAAAGGCGGTGGCAGGCCCTGTCCTCCACTCATCGTAGGGGTAGGCCTGGGAGGCACCTTTGACCAGGCCACCTATATTGCCAAGAGGAGCCTCCTGAGACCGGTGGGCTCTCACCATACAGAGGCCCACATTAAAGAACTGGAGGAAGAACTCTTTGAGAAGGTAAACGCCACTGGTGTGGGACCCCAGGCCTGGGGTGGGAGGACTACCGCCCTGGCCGTACACGTGGAGACCTATCCCTGTCACATCGCCAGCCTCCCGGTGGCGGTAAATATTGAATGTCATTCACACCGCTTGAAGACCACAATCCTATGAGGAAAATACTATGCCAGAAGAAATCATCCACATAAAAGCACCAATAGACGAAAAGACCGTACTGGGCCTCAGGGCAGGACAGAAGGTGCTATTTGACGGGGTCTTCTATACCGCCAGGGACTCCAGCCATAAGCGCCTGGTAGAACTTATAGAACAAGGCAAGCCCTTACCTATTGACCTGCAGGGGCAGGTCATATACTATGTAGGCCCTACCCCTGCCAGACCCGGTCAGGTCATAGGCTCTGCGGGACCAACCACTAGTTCTCGTATGGACCCGTACATGGAGCCGCTTTACAAAAAAGGGTTGAAGGGTACCGTAGGCAAAGGGGAGCGTTCACAGGAAGTCATTGACCTCATGAAGCGATACAAGGCCGTCCACTTCTCCAATATTGGAGGTGCGGCGGCCCTCGTTGCCAGGAGCATAAGGAAATGTGATATGATTGCCTTTGAAGACCTGGGCACGGAGGCCATCCATCGTCTGGAGGTGGAGGACTTCTTCGCCATTGTAGCCTATGATACCCTGGGCAATGACATGTACAAGGAGGCCATCAAAATATGGGGAAAAGAAGAATCCAGAATTCAGTAGTCAGAATTCAAAATATTCTATATTCTGAGTTCTGTATTCTGAATTCTTAATTCTGTATTCTGTTACAAAAATGTCAAAGAAAAGAATACGGCTTCTCTACATAGTCCTGGATGGTCTCTCGGACGGCCCTTACCGCCTGAAGGAATTGGGGAATAAGACCCCCCTGGAGGCCGCCCATAAGCCACACATGGACCGCCTGGCCAGGGAGGGGCGTACGGGGGTAATGCACCCTGTAGCCCCGGGGGTGGCACCCGAATCAGACGTGGCCGTCATCAGCATCCTGGGCTACGACCCTTATCGGTACTACACGGGCAGGGGACCACTGGAGTCCTTCGCCGCCGGGCTGGAGGTAAGGCCAGGAGACCTGGCCATAAGGGCCAACTTCGCCACCAGGGGCCAGGGCAGAGAAATTATAGACCGTCGGGCAGGCAGGAGCCTCTCAGACGAGGAGGCGGGGCAACTCTGCCAGGAGGTCAACGCACAACTGCGACTGGAATCTATCCCTGGTTCTACCTTTCAACTCAAACATACCATCGGCCACAGGGCATGTCTGGTTATCCGCACAAAGAAGACACCCCTTTCGGGTGAGATTACTAATACAGACCCGGCCTATAGACGTAACGGCCCAGTGAGTATTCCGCAGGAAGGGGGTTTTGAGAATCTATTCCAGTATGCAGGACCACTGGAGGACTGCAAGGACCTTAAGACCGCCGCCGTGTCAGCCCTCCTGACCAATGAGTTTGTCCTGAGAAGTTGTGAAATCCTTGAGAGGTCCTCCATCAATAAAAAAAGGCAGGAGAAGGGTATGCCCCCGGCTAACCTCCTCCTCCTCAGAGACGCCGGTGACAGACTCCCTAAGTTCCCCGATATGAAGAGCAAGTTTGGCCTGAGGATGGCCTGTCTGGCCGATATGCCCGTGGAAAAGGGTATAGCCTCCCTTACGGGCATGGAGGTAGTGGAACTGCCACCGCCCTCTTCAGATTTGAAAAGAGACTATCTCTTACGGGCCGAAAAAACCCTGGAGACACTAAAGGATTTTGATGGTCTGTACATCCATATCAAAGGTCCAGATATACCGGGCCATGACGGAGACGGCGAGGCCAAGAAGGTCGCCATTGAGACCATTGACAGATATTTTCTCGGTCCATTGCTAGAGAAGATAGAACTCAAAGAGATTATCGTAGCCCTGACGGCAGACCATACCACCCCCTGCCAGCTCAAATCCCACTCCCATGACCCCGTACCTCTAGTACTATACGGTGGCCCTATCACGCCAGGCCATACCCAAGACTTTTCCGAAGAGTCTTGCCAGAAGGGGAGCCTTGGAGAAATTAAAGGAACACAATTGATGCCTCGTATCGTAAAGTATATAAAGGGATAAATATGGTAAACTTGAAGAACAAGGACATCATCTCTATAAGAGACTTCACCATAGAGGAAATCCTCTACATCCTGAACATGGCTAGAGACATGGAGGAGCATAGTTATCCCGACCTCCTCAAAGGAAAGGTGCTCGCCACCCTCTTCTTTGAGCCCTCCACCAGGACCCGCATGAGCTTTGAATCGGCGATGAAGCTCCTTGGCGGAGAAGTAATCAGCTTTGCAGAGCCCGGGGCCACCTCCATGTCCAAAGGGGAGTCCCTTAAAGACGCAATAAAGATAATAGAAGGATACTCGGACATAATCGTCCTCAGACATTTTCTTGAAGGGGCCCCGCGGCTTGCGGCTGATACTATAAGCATCCCAGTTATCAATGCCGGCGATGGGACCAACCAGCACCCTACCCAGACCTTCCTTGACCTCTACACCATCCTCAGGGCAAAGGGTTCTCTGGAAGGGTTATCCGTGGGGTTCCTGGGCGACCTGAAATACGGCCGTACTGTCCACTCCCTGACCTATGCCCTTGCCCACTTCCCCTGTCAGATGTTCTTCGTCTCCCATCCCTCCCTGAGGATGCCCGTGGACCAGCTTGAAGAACTCAAGGAAAGGGGGGTTAAGTACTCGGAACATGACTCCTTTGAGGAGATAAGCCACAGGCTGGACGTCCTCTACTGCACCCGTATCCAGCAGGAGCGCTTTGCCGACCCGGTAGAGTACGAAAAGGTTAAAGGCACATACCGTCTCAGTAAGGGCCTGATAGAGGGACTAAAGGTGAAGCCTGATTTTAAGATACTCCACCCGCTTCCCAGGGTAGACGAGATGGACGATAGCCTGGACGAGACCCCGTATGCGGTCTATTTCCAACAGGCCAAGAGTGGTATCCCCGTCAGAAAGGCACTGCTAGCCGCAGTGCTAGGGGCAAAGGAATAATAGTAGGGGCACGTTGTCCGCCTGAGGCGGATGCCCCTGCAAATGAAAGAGGTTAATGGGATATGAGACAACTCCAGGTCTCCGCCATAAAAGACGGTACGGTCATAGACCACATTGACAGTAAAAGCACCTTTAAGGTAGCCTCCATCTTAAACATCCATGAAGAAGGCAAGCTGGTGCTGGTGGGGATGAACCTCTCCAGCCGCCGCCTGGGTAAGAAAGGCATTATTAAGATAGAGGGTAAAGTCCTCACCCAGGAGGAGGTCAATAAGATAGCCCTCATCGCCCCCAATGCCACACTAAACATCATAAAGGATTTTGAGGCGGTAGAAAAAAGGCCCGTGAGCCTGCCCGAGGAACTTATTGGCGTCGTGAAGTGTTTTAACCCCAACTGTATTTCTAACCATGAACGCATCCCAACCCGCCTGAAGGTGGTAAAAAAAACCCCCGTCCGCCTCCGCTGCCACTACTGTGAAAGGGTTATGGAAGGGGAAGATATTGAATTACTATAAAATTACAAATTGCAAATTGAAATTTGTAATTTTTAATCTACCTCCTCAGTATCCCACCCACAATGAAGCCATCACGGTAATTGGACGCCTTTTTCCACTTGTCAGTTAGAGCAGTATCATCGTTTAAGTCTACGAGTCTTAGACGGCGTCTCTATTGACCGTCGGTAGAGGTTCTGATACTATTGGCTACGCAAGTCAAGGTTTGGAGTGCGCAGGACTAAATGAGACGAGTGTCTGTATCTGTTTTGTGTCTATTTCTTTTTATCAGCCTTCAACTCTGGGTCTTACCGTTAAAGGCAGAGGTAGGCCCCCAGACGCCAGGCGGTGCCGCCGTTTTTGTCACCAGTGGTGCTGCCACACCGCCTGTTGCAGATATTGAAAGATGGCTGCGGCAGTTATATTCCCCCGATTTGGCCACCCGTAGTTCGGCCGCCATCTCCCTCTTGAGCACGAACCATCCAGCCGCCATTGAACCCCTCCTAAATATCCTGAAAGGTGTGCCTGCCCCCAATGGTGTACAGGCAGGAGATAAGGCACAAGAAAGGGAGGCACTGGTTACCGTTATAAAGGCCTTCGGTTTTAAGGGGGACGATAGGGCAGTGGCGCCACTCATGGAACTCCTTCAGAAAGAGGAGCAAGAGGTAAGAGATGCAGCCTGCCAGAGTCTGGGTAGACTCCGCACACCCAGGGCCGTAGGGCAGATGGCCGCTCAACTCCAGGAACCTAGGTACCCTGTGTCCGCAAAAGTACTCCTCGTCAGGGCCCTGGGCCAGACCAGGGATAAGGAGGCAGTAGAGCCACTCCTGGCCCTACTGGGGGTAGAAGTTCAAGGGGTTAAGGGTTCAAAAGTTCAAGAGGTAGGGCCACTCCCGACGAAAGAACTCAGGGAGGCCGCCCTGGAGTCCCTAAGCCTTATGGCCATGCAATCCTTTGGTAAGGACGTGGAGAAGTGGCAGGCATGGTGGAACCTTAATAAGGTCAAATCCAGAGAGCAGTGGCTGGCCGACATGGTAGAGAGGCTAGAGGAGACCAGTAAGGAGTTAAGGAGTGAGAATGAATCCCTGAGAAAGGAAGTGGCCCAGAAGACCATTACCCTCCTGTCCGATGCCGTAAGCCAGAAGAACCTGAAACCCCTGTTAGAGGCCGTGAAACAGGGGCATACGGAGGTGCGCCTCTTCGCCATCAAAGAAATCTCTAAATTAAACGACCCCAGCGTATTCCCCCACCTCATTGTCCTCCTGGCCGATAAGGAAAAAGACGTGCGTGCGGCGGCAGTCCAGGCCCTCGGTGAGATTGGGGATGAAAAGGCGATGGACCCCTTAATTACCGTATTAAACGACGAAGAAGCCTCGGTTAGGGAGCGGGCTGCCAGAGTCCTTGGGAGGTTCCGTCAGGGCCCGGTGGTAGACGCCCTGATAGACACCCTGAAGCACGACGACACAGCCCTGGTAATAGCGGCCTGCGAGTCCCTGGGTCAGATAGGCAATCAAAAGGCGGTGGAACCCCTATCAAAACTCCTGAACAGAGAGGAGGCCAAGCTCAGGGAGGCCTCTGCCGTGGCCCTGGGGAGGATTAAAGACCCAAGGGCCGTTACACCGCTTATTACCGCCTTGAAGGATAAAGAAGAGAGGGTGCGATGGTATGCCGCCGATAGTCTGGGGAATCTAAGGGACGTGCAGGCAGTAGAACCCCTGGTGGGTCTACTATCCGATAACGTTGCCAGGGTCAGAGAGGCGGCGGCTGGGGCCCTCGGAAAGCTTGGGAGCGAAAAGGCCTTTGATCCCCTCATGAAACTGCTGACAGATTCAGACAAAAAGGTGGTAGAACAGACCTCGGAGGCACTCCTGGAGCTGAAGATAGAGTCCTTTGAGGCCCTGGGACAACTAGCAGACATATTATGTAATAACAAAGATCCCAGGCGTGCCATCCAGGTCCTGGAGCGGCAACTCGCCCAGTTTTCCACCTCAGAGCACCATAAAGAAAAACTGTGGGACAGCCGGCTCAAATTGGCCGAAATATACCGCCTCCAGAAGGATTGGCAAAAGGCTATGATACTTTACGACGGGCTCTCGGAACATAATAAGACCGACATGGAGATAAAGACAGGTCTTGTCCTGTGTCTGATGGAGATGAAACAGTATGACCGCCTCCTGGAGCTTTATGCCCGTTGGATGAAAGAACTCCCGGAATGCTCAAAAGAATGGTGGAAAGGGCGACTGGAGGTATTGAACGCCCTGTTTGAACAAGGTAATTATGCCAGGGTCGTGAAGGCGATAGACGCCTTCTTAATGGAAGACCCTGAACTGGGCGGACCTGACTTCAAGAGTAAGTACCTGGAGCTGGCAGAAAGGGGCACGCGCAAGGCCCATGCCCTGGGAGGTAGAACTGAGGGACCACCCGTCCCCTGAACAGGGATTAGGGGCAAGGGATTAGGGACTAGGGAAAATGTCAAAGTCCAAATGACAAATGAAATCCAAAATCCAAATTCCAAAGAAAACTAGAGGCCAAAAACATTTGGCATTTGAACTTTGACATTGACTTGACATTTGAGCTTTGGAATTTGGATTTCCCTAACCCCTAACCCCTAACCCCTGACCCCTAGCCTCTAACCCCTAAAAGAGGGAATAGAAGATGAACATACTCATAGTAGGTGCAGGCGCCGTAGGGTCCAATCTGGCCAAACAACTCTCCAGTGAGGGACATGACGTCTCCCTGGTAGAGAAAGACCCCCACATTGCACGCAGGATAAGCGAAAAGCTAGACGTCCTCCTGGTAACGGGGAGTGGCAGCACCCCCGGCGTCCTTGAAACGGCCAGGATAAAGGATGCGGAGATAGTCCTGGCAGTCACGGACAGTGATGAGGTGAACCTGGCCGCCTGCCTGCTGGCCCACTGGTACGGGGTGGACAGGAAGATTGCGAGACTCAGGAATGAGGAGTACACCAGGGAAGGTTCATTCTTCAGGGAAAAGCAATTCTTTATAGACCACATAATAAACCCGGATTTTATAACCGTGGACTCTATCCTTAAAGTGATAGAGACGCCTGGGGCCAACTATGTGGCGGATTTCGCCGAGGCCAGCATCCTCTTCAGGGGATTCCATGTCCCTCCGGACGCCCCCATAGTCGGCAGGAAGCTCCAGGAACTCAAAGAATTCAGCTCCACAGACTCCTTCCTGATAGTTGCCGTCCAGCGTAAAGACGAGATGCTCATCCCCACGGGACAGACCCAGATAGAGCCGGAGGACACTATCTTTGTGCTGGTAGCGAGGGCCGGCCTGCCCTTCTTCCTGCCCATCGTGAACCGCAGGGCAATGGAGACACAACGGGTAATCATTTACGGCGCCACCAGGGTGGGCACACAATTAGCCCAACTGCTGGAAAAGAGGGTCAAGGTGGTAGTCCTCGTAGAACCAGATGAGGACAAGGCACACCTGGCCGCTTCCAGGCTCACGGAGGCCACCATACTCCACGGGCACGCCACAGAGACAGAAATCCTCAAGGAGGTCACGTCCGAGGCAGTAGACTTCTTTGTGGGGGCCGCAGAGGACGAGGAGGCCAATATCCTCTCCTGCCTCCTGGCCAAAAAGCAGTACGCCAGGAAGACCATAGTGATTACCAAGGAACCCGACTACGTCCCCATCTTCGGCTCCATAGGGATGGACGTGGTGATTAACCCAAGGCTCTTTACCGTGAGTTCCATCCTCCAGCACATAATCCGCGGCCCCATCCTCTCCATGGTAAAACTCTTTGACAGGAGCGAGGCAGAGGCGATAGAGATGGTGGTGGAAAAGGAATCAAAGATGGCGGATAAGGCCCTGAGGCACGTACACTTCCCTAAAGGCTCCATACTGGGGGCCATCATAAGAAAGGGGGAGATGATATTGCCCCATGGCGATTTTGTAGTAGCCTCCGGGGACCGGGCCATAGTATTTACCACACCACATGGCAGGGAAAAGATTCAATCCCTTTTCACGAAGGGATAATTACTCCAATATACGACAGATGAACCCTCTACCCATTCCCTTCTCTAACCTGGCAGGTATTGCAGGATGAACTCCCTGGTCTTATCTACCATTGGAGGGTTACTGGTGCTACTGGGGGCCAGTATGCTCCTGCCCCTTGCCGTCGCCCTTTACTTCGGCAACCCTGGGGAAGTGAAGCCACTGGCCTGTACCCTGGTCATTACCGTGGCCGCGGGGGGATTGATGAAATACCTCTTCCGTGTAAAGGCAACCGGGCAACTCCACTC
>MHYW01000006.1 GCA_001828545.1 Planctomycetes bacterium RIFCSPHIGHO2_12_FULL_52_36 | reverse complement strand
AGGATAGCAGAACTAACTTATTGCCTCACTTACTGGAGGGTTGGTAGCACGTTCTTTAAGGGCAGCCTTTCGGCTGAGCCTTATGCGTCTCTGGTCGTCTATTCCTATGACCTTTACCCAGGTCTCATCGCCCACTTTTAGTACGTCCTCTAGCTTCTTTACGTAACTGTCGGAAAGCTCCGATACGTGAAGGAGGCCGTCCTGGCCAGGTAATATCTCTACAAAGGCCCCGTACTCCTTAATGGCCACTACCTTGCCCAGGTATATCTTTCCTACCATGACCTCCTCGGTCATACCCGCTATGATGGCCCTGGCCTTTTCAGCTGCTTCCGGAGAAGTAGAGGAGATAATCACCGTGCCGTCGTTCTCAATCTCCACCCTGGCTCCGGTATCTTCTTGTATCTTCTTTATTACCTTGCCACCCGGGCCAATGACTGCCCCTATCTTATCGGGGTTTATCTTTAGCCTGAGCATTCTTGGGGCATAGAGGGATATCTCTTGCCTGGGTTTATCCATCACTTTATTCATTTCCTTGAGGATATGCAACCTGCCCTCCCTGGCCTGATAGAGGGCCGTTTTGAGGGTCTTTTCGTCCAGCCACGGTATCTTCAGGTCCATCTGTAAGGCTGTGATGCCCTGCTGGGTACCTGCCACTTTGAAATCCATATCTCCGCAGTGGTCTTCCGTCCCCAGGATGTCCGACAGTACCACCGTCTCCTTTCCTTCCTTCACCAGGCCCATAGCTATCCCTGCCACAGGTTCCTTTATGGGTATCCCTGCGTCCATCAGGCAGAGGGTGCCACCGCAGACCGTACCCATGGAGGAGGAGCCGTTAGACTCCAAGATGTCAGATACTATACGTATGGTATAAGGGAACTTTTGATGCGGGGGTATAATGGCCTCCAGTGCCCTTTCTGCCAGGTTGCCATGCCCTATCTCCCTCCTGGAAGGCCCGAACACCGGTTTGACCTCTCCAACACAGAACGGTGGGAAGTTGTAATGGAGCATGAATTTTTTAGAGTACTCCTCTTCCAGGGTATCCATCCGTTGTTCGTCCAGGGTTGTCCCCAGGGTGGTCACCACCAGGGCCTGGGTCTCCCCTCGGGTAAAGAGGGCCGAACCATGCGTCCTGGGGAGGATACCTACCTCGCAGGAGATGGGCCTTATTTCCTCCGGACGCCTGCCATCCACCCTCTTATGTTCCTTTATTATTAACTCCCTAATCGTCTCTTCCTCAAGCCTGGCAAAGACGGCCTTCACCTGGCTGTCCGTCGCCTTGGCGTTGTCGCCACTTGCGTATTTTTCTATGAGTCGTTCCAATATTACCTTAAGGGCCTGACTCCTGGCCTGTTTCCCGGGGGTAACGCCCTTACTCTTTATCTCCCCGTAAGCCTCTGCTCTTATGGCGTCGTAAAGTTCTTTCGGCAGGGGGGGAGCTTCAAAGGGTTCCTTTTTCTTGGCGCATGTCCCCATGAGTTCTTGCTGGAGCTGGACTATCTCCTTGACGGCCTGCTGACCAAAGAGTATTGCCTGGACCATGTCGTCCTCACTAACCTCTTTGACCGCTGACTCCACCATGATGATCCCGTCTTCCGTACCGGCAATCACCAGGTCCATGTCGCTGTCTTCTAACTCGCTGTGAGTTGGGTTCAGTACAAGACTCCCTTTTAGCCTCCCCACCCTTACGGCTCCCACGGGTTTAGGAAATGGGATACTGGAAATGGATAGGGCGGCCGAGGCCCCTATCATGGCCAGCACGTCGGGGTTGTTCTCCTTATCGGCAGAAAGGACGCTCGTCATCACCTGGATGTCCCTCTTATACCCTTCGGGGAAAAGGGGTCTGAGGGGTCTATCTATGAGTCTCATGGTTAAGGTCTCTTTCAGGGTAGGTCTCCCTTCCCTTTTAAAGAAGCCCCCAGGGAATTTCCCGGCCGCATAGGTCTTCTCCCTGTAGTCCACCGTCAGGGGGAAGAAATCTATATCCCTCTCGGCACCAGCGACGGCTGTTGCCAAAATTATCGTATCCCCGTACCTGACTGTTACTGCCCCATCGGCCTGTCTGGCCATCTTGTTACTTTCTATACTTAAAAGTCTGTCTCCAACTACCTTCTCTACCTTGAATATTACCATCTATCCTCTTCTTTCAACTCCTCAAAAAATTATCTCCAAAGTCTTCTGTCTCATCCGCCTTAGCGCCTTAACCCCAGTCTGTTGACGATGTTCTTGTACCTTTCCTGGTCCCTTTCACTAAGGTACCCCAGGAGGGCCGAACGCCTGCCCACCATCTGGAGTAGCCCTCTACGGGAGGTATGGTCCTTTTTGTGCTCTTTAAGGTGCTCGCTAAGTCTATTAATCTTCTCCGTTAAGAGCCCAATCTGGACCTCTGGGGAGCCAGTATCCGTCTCGTGAAGCCTGAGTTCCTTCATCAAATTAACCTTGTGTTCCTTTTCTATGACCATCTCTCTTTTCTCCAAAGTTAGGCATTCTAAGGTTTATTGAATGATTTTGCAATACAAAAATATTACCCCGAACATGGCAGGGGAATTGGGCTATTCCATAGGGAGTACACTCGCCACGTCCTGGATGTAGTGTTCCGCCCATAACTCATCAGGGGACATGAAGGTTACTATCAGGTAGCTCCCCTTGCAAAAGACTCCACTAAAGCCTTCCTCACTCTTAAGACAGACAATACCGTCTAACGCCTCGGAAGATTCACCCCAGGACCGTCTGAGCTCAATATACCTTATCTTGCCTTTTCTGGCCCGTTCAGGGTTGGGATATTTTATAAGCAATAGCTTCTTTGTAGGAATACCTTTTTCTATTATATATTCACCTATAAGGGCATCCGTATCCTTAACAAGGCCAAAGACATTTTCCTCTATGGGTTTTTTACTTATGTAGATGTTGTCCAGGACAATCTTCTGGTGGAAGAATCTTATACTGGTGTAAATCAGTCCCTCTGTTGGGAGATACTTCAACAACTTTGGTGGGGCGCACATGCCCCCAGGTAGCTTAGCTGATAAGGACTGGGCAATATTTACGACGTCTTCAGACCTCACGGTATGGGTACTGGGTAACAGGCTCAGGTAGTATTCCCCCTTCCATACCCACAGGTTGTTATCCTGCAGGAAGGCCTCGTCACCCAGGGAATACTCCGTCCCTGTCCTATTCAAGGTGTAGGCCCCGAAGGCGTCTTCTATATCATCAAACCGCCAGACCTCCACCAGTATCTCTCTACCCATGCTATCCACATAGGAAGCCACTGCCACCTCCTGGAAGGAATAGGATAGATAGGGTTCGGCCCCACCGTCTATGTATTCGTAGAGTCCTTTTTCTCCGGAGTACACCTCCGCTTTCCCCTTCATACCCCAGTCCCCCACCTTTTGTGGGAAGAGGTACTTCATCTTATCTCCTGCGTATTCTTCAGCCCCCACTGTGGCCACGGACGCCTGTGGCTGAATCCCTTCCACCAGGATGGCAGATTTACCGACCACAGGACAGGCGTATTCACAGAACCCGCACCCCGTACATATCTCTTCCCTTACGAAGGGGCGGCGGAGTTCCCTGCCCTGTTCGTCCTTATATACGTTAAAATGTATGGCCTTTGTGGGGACAGGGCATACCTCTTCACATACCGCACAGTTATGGTCCTTCCAGTCCTCCTGGAGTTCGGGCAGACGGGCATGGGCCACCCAGGGGATGCAGCGGGTGTGGTCTATGTAGGCCTTTCCAATGGCCAGGGCCTGTTTCCTGGGTAGTTCTTGTGGCCTTATAGCCCCGGAGGGGCAGACTTGACTACAGAGGGTACAAGTGTACTCACAGTGTCCAATCCTGGGGATTAACCTGGGTGTCCAGGCCCCTTCCAGTCCGGCCTCCAACACTGTCGGGTGGAGTCCGTTAGTCTTACATACCCGCAGGCACTCCCCACACCTGACGCATTTGGCCAGGAATCCTTCCTCCGGCAGGGCACCCGGGGGGCGAATCAGGCGGTGTCCTCCCTTCCCGGACCTCCATGGGAAATTAAATTTCCACATCGGGGCACTGCCTACGCTCAAGAGACAGGCCGTGACCAACCCCCTCCTGGAAAGGTCTACCTCCTCCATCCTGGGCAGACCCTTGCCCGTGAAGCGTATGGCGTTCTCTGGACATACCTCCTGACAATCCATGCACAGGATGCACTCCCCGGCCTGGGTGGCCATCCCTTCCCTGGTAATAGCCCCCATCCTGCACCCCCTCTGGCATATACCGCAGACGGTACAGCCCTCTATCACCCTCCTCTGGAAGTACGAACCCATAGAGGCCAGGGACAGTATGGCCCCCAGGGGACAGAGGTTGCGGCACCAGTACCTCCTGTAGACGAGGCCCAGGGAGACGATGGAGAGAAAGAGTATCAGGAAGAGGGAATGGTTCCTATAGAAAGGCTCTTTAGGGGCAAAGAGTAGCTTATGGGAGAGCCCCTGGGCATCTGCGGCCAGGGTAGATACCACTGGAAGACCCTGCAGGAAATCAAGAACCCCGCTGAGAAGGGCTACCAGGTAAGGATGGGCCAGTACGGTATAGGTATTGGTGGCAAGGCTTAGCGGGTCAAACCACCCCACCATCTGCCGACTTATAAAGAGGCTCAGGAGGAGGAAGGCAAGGAAATAAAACTTGAGCCGTTTGCCGTTGTATATCATGGGTAGGGGCGTATTGTCATGCACCCCTGCCCTCCAACCCCTGGAGAGTTTGTCCGTCAGGTCTAGCGTTATACCAAAGGGGCACAGCCACCCGCAGAAGAACCGTCCCATAAACACCGTGCCCACTAGTAGCAGTAAGGCAGGCCAGTAATCCCTAATCCACTCATTAGAGGCCAGGCTTGCCCCTAGACCTGCCAGAGGACTGAGCCTCAGAAAGAAGTTGGCAGGCTGGCCCTGGGTGGTCAAGGGGTCTAAATAGACCAGTAGTGCCAGAAAGGTTGCCAGACTTAAGAACTGGACCAGTTTCCGTAGGTTGTAGGTCCTGAAAGTATTTTTTTCTTTTTCACCCATATTATTCATGCAGCTTGCCTTATTGTATAGTAGCCGCAACCTTTAGGTTGCGTTGTTTCTCGCAGGCTAAAGCCTGCGGCTACAACGTATAACCATATTATTTACACATGCTAAAGTTTGCCAAAGGTGAATCTGTCAGAGAAAGGTTTTCCTCTAAAAGACTTTCCCTTTCAAGAGTCGTATCCTCTAGTTTATTCAAGCCTTTACCCTGGACTTTATACAACATGCCACACCCTCCTTCCGTAGACGCAGACTCTTTTGTAGCCGCAGGCTTTAGCCTACGTATGTTCAAACCATCGCACCTAAAACATCTTCCATATTGCATCCTATGGAACCCTTAAACGGATACTCCTGCCACGATGATACCCACCCCTTCCTTACCGGATTATCTAGTATATATCTTACTTGGGTCGCTATATCCTCATGTTTCTTTATTACATGGTCATAAAAATCTTTCTGCCAGCTAATTCCAGCCTTGTTTGCAGTCGTCCAATAGCCTGTCCTTTGCTTGTAACTTACCAATGCGTTCCATATGTCGGAATCGCTACAAGTACCTGTGATTATTAAATGCTGGTGGTCGGGCATGAAACAGTAAACCGGGACAATACAGGCTTTTTTGGCAACGACTGAGGTAAGAACGTCCTTAAAAATATTTACAATTTCAGGTCTGGTGAATGCTGGAACGCCTCCCCTCAGGCACAGCGTAAAAGCAACGGACACCAGTCCTTTGTAAGATTCTCGTGGTAATCTGTGTCTTTTTTCTTTTACACCCATATTATTTACGCAGGCTGAAGCCTGCGGCTACAATATTGGCACGATTCGCAGGCTGAAGCCTGCGGCTACGGTTTCCGGGCGTCTCGCAGGCTAAAGCCTGCGGCTACGAGCTTGCGGTTAGGAGTTCACTTGCTCATACGGTGATTTCTTCCAATCCATACAGCCCGTAATCCATCTCCCCCAGTCCGGCCTCATGGGCCTCACGGATGAAGCCAATGTCTCCGGCCTGGAGGCCAAAGAGGGTGGCACCGTAGGCATCCACGGCCACAGGGTCTCTCCCCACCACTATCTGCCGTGCCCCTTCAGGGGAATTATCCACGTCCTCCAGCCGTCCCCCCGTAGGCCCGTGGTCCCTGAGTACACGATAGGCGTCCAGCACCGTGAGGTCTACCTTTACCACCCTGTTAAGGTCAGATATCTTGGGGTGTATATCCTTGTGTAAGGCCCCCCTGTCCCAGCCCACCATGCCCATGACGTTCTTCAGGGCCATGGTGAGCCTGGAGGTGCTGTGGTGTTTGGCGACAGGGACGTTGATAAGGACGTCCACCTCCTCCTTCAGGATAAAATCGTCAAAAAAGGCCCAGGAAGAGAGGGCCTTCCCGCCTGGGATGGTAACCTCTCTTAACCGGGAGGGCTGGATAAAACAGACCTCTGCCCCAGCCTTTCTTGCGGCCCTGGCAACACCGCTTATCTCATACGATGTCGCCGGGTTACTGGAGCACGTATTATCCAGCACCTTGACCCTTGCGGCCCCAGCCCCCCTTGCCAACTCTATCAGTGCGGCGACAAGGAAGGGGTTGGTATTGGCGGCAAACTCGGGGGCACGGTTCCAGGACAGGTTGGGCTTTATTACCACTCTGTCACCCCTGGAGATTAGTTTGTCTATACCACCCAGGGCCTCCAGTGCCCGTTTGGTCATCTCCCTTACGGTCTCTTCCTCGGTCCTTCCTCCCCCCTGTCCCCCGTGTGCCACTACAAGGCCCTTTCTGAGCCTGGTATCTTTCAATGTCTTGAGGGGTCTGGGTCTGTGGAGGCTGGAGAGGTAATTGAGGCCGTAGAGGCAGACCCCTGCCCCTACGGCCGTCTTGAGAAACGTCCTTCTGGAGATACAATCCTTCATCAAAACTATCCAAACGGGTCGTTGCGAGTCCGCCTGAGGCGGACTGCGGCTACACTTCCCGGACTACTCGCAGGCTAAAGCCTGCGGCTACAATATTGGCACGATTCGCAGGCTAAAGCCTGCGGCTACGAGCCTAATGACAGTCTTAGTTAGGCGGCCAGCAGTGCAGGGTGATGACTATCTTTGCGTTTTCCAGTACCCCCACGGGAGACTGCCTTTCCTTGCAATCCCCCTTTTGGGTGTCTATGTCGCACTTGGCACCGCCTGGGTTTACGGTGCACTCCCCCTTGGCGTCGGTGGTTGCGGTCTCTTTCTTCCCTTCGGAAGTTACGTCTACGGTAGCCCCTTGTACGGGCTTACTGTCCTTATCTACCACCTGCACAGTCATCTTTGCGGCCTCTGCGGTGGACAGGGTGCCGATGAAGAGTCCGACTGAAAAGATTCCTGCCATCAAAAGATGATTTAACTTCATACTTACCCTCCTCTTTGTTACTTGTACAAGAAATTACATTAATCAAACAGGGCGTCAATAAAGCCCTCTGGGTCAAAGCGCTGTATATCCTCCGCCTTTTCCCCCAGCCCTACGAATTTTACGGGTATCTTTATCTCATCCTGCATACCCAGGACTACGCCGCCCTTGGCGGTACCGTCCAGTTTAGCAAGGAATATACCGGTAATGTCAACGGCCTCTTTGAAGAGTCTTGCCTGAGAGATGGCATTCTGTCCCGTCGTGGCATCCAGTACCAGGAGCACCTCATGGGGGGCATGTTCTATCCTCTTGGATAAGACCTTCTTCATCTTCCCCAGTTCACTCATGAGGTTCTGTTTGGTGTGGAGTCTCCCGGCAGTATCAACGATGACCACGTCCACCCCTCTGGCCACCGCCGCCTCCAGTGCATCGTAGGCCACGGCTGACGGGTCAGCCCCCGGCTGGTGTTTGATTATCTGGGCCCCTATGCGGCCAGCCCATATCTCTAGTTGTTCTACTGCCGCCGCACGGAAGGTGTCCCCTGCGGCCAGTAATACCTGTTTACCTTCCCTGGCAAACATATAGCCCAGCTTGGCTATAGAGGTGGTCTTGCCACTGCCGTTTACCCCTGCAACCATAATCACCGTAGGAGGGGTGGGGGACATGTTTAGCTCCAACTTGCAGCCCTTAAAGCGTTCCTTTAACCTGGCCTTTAGATGCCCTTTTACCCCGGCGGCGTCCGTAACCTCCCCTGACTGGCAGGCCCGCCTGAGTTCTTCCATGAGACGGCCGACGGGCTTCACGCCCATATCTGCCTCTATCAGGGCCGCCTCTATCTCTTCCAGGAGGTGTTCATCTACTGTCTGTCCCAGGGCAAAGAGGCCCTGGAGGTGGCCCTCCAGGCGTGTACGGGTCTTCTCAAGCCCCTTCTTTAAGCCGTCCAGTGAGACCCAGGCGTCCAGGGAGAGCCAGGAAGAATCTTCCTGTTTTTTAACCGGTGCCTCCGCCGGCTTTTTTTCTTCCTCCGCTACACTTGGCGATGGAGGTGGCCCTGCTGTCTTTTCTGATGGGGTCTCTGCGGGCTTCTCTTCCTTCTTTTCCTCTTTGACGCCTGGCGGGGCTATCGCTTGTTCTATAAATCCTTTAATGAGGTCAAAGACCATAGCTTTTCCTTCCCCTATTATGGGAAATTGGGCCAGGTAGGGGCACGGCGCGCCGTGCCCCTACTATGTCAGGGGTGGGGCCTGCCACTAGTGGCTTACGGCAACCCCGCTTTTTTGTGCCCGCTCTCTGAGGGCCACTACCATACTCAGGGGTACTCTTACCTTGCCCAGGGGTATACCCGGCTTTCTCTGCCCATGGAAGTCTGAGCCTCCAGAGACGGCCAGGTTATATTTTCTGGCTATCTGGAGATACCTCTCTACCTGGGATGGGGTATGGGTGGGATAATAGACCTCAAGCCCCTGAATGCCCCATTCCACCAGATAGGGTATAAGGTCGTCTCTCATTGCAAGACCTGGGTGGGTGTAGACTGGCACTCCACCGGTACTCAGGATAAGTTCAATGGCCTGTTGTACGGTGATGGTCTTCTTGGGGACATAAGCAGGACCGCCATCTCCGAGATATTTATTAAACACCTCCTGTATATCAGTACAGTAACCCTTCTTATGTATAACCTCCGCCACATGCATCCTGCCTGGGGGGCTGCTGCCCGCCAAGTCCAAGACCTCCTGGGAATCTATATGGACACGGAGTCCATCCAGCCTCTCCACCATAGCCGAAACCCTATCTACCCTATCCCTCTTCATCTCCTCCAGCTTACGCAGGAGATGGCTGTCATTAACGTTTATAAAGAGTCCCAGGATGTGGATCTCGTTGGGGTCCAGGTAACCAGAGAGTTCTATCCCTGGGATGACATAGACGCCCCTGCTTGCCCCTAATCTCTGGGCAGCCTTCACGGCATCCACGCAATCATGGTCTGTAATGGCGACGGCCCTCAGGCCCTGCTTCACCGCCTCTTCTACCACCTCTTCGGGTGTCAGTGTGCCGTCGGAGCAGATGGTGTGGACGTGCAGGTCTGCCTCTCCACTGCCTTCTAAAAGTGATTCCATTAGGTCCTCTTTCGCTTCTCCACCTACGGCGGACTCAATGGCAGGCTCAGGCTGGCTCCGCCTCAGGCGGATTGGAGGAGTATCCACCCCTTCTCCGCCTGAGGCGGATTCAAGGGCAGGCTGAGGCGGACCGGGCGTAAAGCGTGTATAGACCCTATCCAGGATGCCATTAACAAAGGTGCCTGAATTAGCAGTGCTGTATTTTTTGGCTAGTTCTATTGCCTCGTTGATGGAGACCTTGGGTGGAATATCTTTTCTGTAAAGGAGTTCATAAACTGACAATCTCAGGATACAACGGTCAATAGTGGCCATCCTGGGGAGTTCCCAGTTCTCTACCACGGAGGTTATCTTCTCATCTATCTGGGTCTTTGTCTTGCAAGCACCCTCCACCAGCTGTACCGCAAACTGGGCGACCTCCTGGTCTTCCGCCCTCTCTACACAAAACCGGAGGGCATCCTCCAGGATTTCTTTGTCGGGAGTGGCCCCACCACCCACCTGAATCTCTATCTGATAAAGGGCCTGGAGGGCTAGCTCCCTGGCCCTGGTACGCCTCCTCATCGGGCTTTACCACGCTTCCCGCTTGCCAGTTTCTCCAAGAGGTTAGCCATCTCTATTGCACCCATGGCGGCCTCCGCACCACGATTCCCGCTCCTTGTGCCTGCCCGGTCTATGGCATGTTCCAAGGTCTCTGCCGTAATTACCCCAAAGATGGTGGGAACCCCACTCTCAAGACCGACCTGGGCAACACCCTTCGCGGCCTCACTGGCTACGTATTCAAAGTGAGGGGTCTGCCCTCTTAGTACCACCCCCAGGCATATAACCGCATGATAGCGGCCTGTCTTTACCACTACCTTGGCCACCTGTGGTATTTCAAATGAACCCGGTACCCAGTAGACGTCTATATCCTCCGCCCTTGCCCCATGCCTCAAAAGGCAGTCCTGCGCCCCTTCCAGTAACTTCCTGGAGATAAACTCGTTGAACCTGCTTACCACTATGCCAAAGACCTTACCAGTGGCAATTAAACTCCCTTGGTATATCTCACCCATGGCCACCCCCCTCTTTACAAAGGGTTTAAAAGGTTTAAAGGCTTAAAAGTTCAAAGGAAAACAAAATTCACCTGGTTAAAATACCAGAAAGGTTGGCCTATTTCAAGGAATTTCAAAGGCTTGGGCTAGTCAATGCAAATTACAGATTACAAATTTGTAATTTGAAAATTTGAGACCTCTGAAAAAATCCGAGACAGGCTGTCATTGCGAGGGCCTTAGCCCGAAGCAATCTCATAAGTAATTGTCTTAAGAAGAAATGGGATTGCTTCGCTTCCCCTTCGCTTCGCTCAGGGCTTCGGCTCACTCGCAATGACAGGCCGTAGCGTTATTGTGCGTTTTTTAGCACTTTTGCGGAGGCCTCAATTTGTAATTTGTAATTCTTTTTCCCCTACCCCCCCCTACTCCCTACCCCCTAGTTCTAAGACTTGTAATTGCCCTGATGGTATACTATCATAGCGCCAGGGGAGATATGGACAATACACCACACCAGGAGTCCGCCTCAGGCGGAGAAGAAAAAAGGCTGTCTCTGGGGGAGCACCTGGAGGAACTACGCCTCAGGATAATCATCTGCATCATAGGCCTCATTGTCTGTTTCTTCCTCTGCTGGGCCTTCAAGTCTCAAATCCTATGGGTGGCCAAGAGGCCCCACAGCCTGACTATGGAGTCAATGGGGTTATCTGCCACCCTTAAGGTGCTGAGTTATCAGGAAGGTTTCTTTGCCTATATAAAGCTCTGTCTTATCAGCGCCTTCTTCCTGTCCTATCCAATGGTCTTGTATCAGGCATGGAGGTTTGTATCGGTTGGGCTATACAGGCACGAGCGCCGTTACGTGAAGATGTTCCTCCCCTTTTCTGTCATAGGCTTCCTCCTGGGCGGGCTCTTCGGATACTTTGTCCTCATCCCCCTCGCCCTCCAGTTCCTCATCCGTATCCTGGGGCCTGGGATAGAGCCCATTATCACCATGAGCCAGTACGTCTCTCTGGTATTTCTCTTGACCCTTGCCCTGGGGCTGGTCTTTCAATTGCCTCTGGTAATGCTACTCCTGAACAAGGTGGGGGTCTTCACGGCGGAGAATTACATCCAGTGGAGGAAGTTCGCCGTCCTGGGGGCCTTTATCCTTGCCGCCATGATTACCCCCACGGCCGACCCCTTTACCCAGAGCGGCACCGCCCTGCCCGTAATGGTCCTTTACGAGGTGGGTATCCTCTTAGTGAGGCCTACCAGGAGGGCGTTCCTTTACGCAGGGGGGCTGGTGGGTGTAATCTCCCTCCTCACCCTGGGCGTTTATGCCTATCTCACCCTGCCCACCGTGGGAGAGGTGCAAAGGGTTGTGGGTACTGTGGAAATCTTTCCTGTAGTGGCGACCGGCCGGTCGCCCCTACCCCAGACGGCTACCAAGGATGTAGGGGCAGGTTTTAAACCTGCCCCTACAAAGTTTTACAGAGGTACCACCCTGCGGACAGGACGGGGGGCAAAGGCCCAGCTCTTTTTAGCAGGTGGGGGCTATATCCGTAAGGGCCGCGGTATCAGACTTTACGTCAACGAATCTTCCAGGCTGGTACTCCCAGGGCAACGGAGGGTAGAACTTCTGGAGGGGGAACTCCTTGTAGCCATTGAGAAAGACAGTGGGTCTTTCAATGTGAATACCCCCTCTTGTGTGGTAAACCTGGAGAATGGAGAGACAGATATAAAAGTCTTTGAGGGCACTGTTACGGTGACGTCCATAAAGGGCAGTGTCGTCGTAGCGGTAGGGGAAGAGAAGAAAGAGGTCCGTCAGGGACACCAACTCAGGATAAGCCCAGGGGGAGAGCCTGTGGATGCGGAAAAGGTGACAGGGTGGACGAAAGGGCTGGACAGGGATTAGGGGTTTAGGGGCCTGGGGGTAGGGGCTAGGGGAAGAATAAAGAATACAGTAGTCAGAATTCAGAATACTAATCCGCCTGAGGCGGATGGATTTTTTTAGTCCATAGTCTATGGTCTTCAGTAGCTTTTTATTTTTCCCTTGACATTTCACCATGCCAACCTATAATCCGTTAGAGGTGAAGTGCCATGCGAAAAGACAACGTTGAACAGGGCTAAAATAAAGGGGAGTGGCGTTTTTTTTTGACTTTTTGTGTCCATATATGGTATTATATGACCAGTAAACCTACAACAAGTATAATATCTAATGAGACGGTGAGACCATGCATCCAGTAGATTTCTTCATGGGACTGATGTCCACGGACATTGGCATTGATTTGGGTACGGCTAATACCCTGGTATGTCTACCTGGTCGCGGGGTAGTGCTCTCCGAACCAACGGTGGTGGCCGTAAGGCCGGGGACTAACAAGGTACTCCTGGGTGGCAAGGCGGTGGGTAACACTGCAAAGGCCATGCTGGAGAAGGCACCTGATACTATCTCTGTGATAAGGCCGCTAAAACACGGGGTCATTGCCGACTTTGACATCACCGAGGCCCTCCTTAAATACTTCATCCAGAAGGTACATAAGAGGAAATGGGGGTTAAGGCCCAGGTTAATCATCGCCATCCCGTCAGGGATTACGGCGGTAGAGAGGCGGGCGGTAGTTAACTCCTCGGAGAGGGCAGGGGCCAGGGAGGTCTACCTGGTCTCAGAGCCCAAGGCGGCCGCCATAGGCATCGGTCTACCCATCAGCGAGCCTGTGGCCCATATGATTGTAGATATTGGCGGTGGTACCACCGAGGTAGCCGTCCTATCCCTGGGAGACATCTTTACCCACGTCAGCCTCAGGGTAGCAGGGGATGAGATGGACGAGTCCATAGTCCACTACGTCCGCAATAACTACAACATGGACATCGGGTACAGGACGGCTGAGAACATCAAGCTGGAAATAGGCTCGGCCTATCCCATGGAAGAAGAGGTTACCATGGACATTAAAGGGCGGGATACCATCTCAGGCCTGCCCAGGGCCACGGTGATGAGTTCTGAAGAGGTCAGGGAGGCATTGAGAGGGCCCGTGGATCACATAGCCAATGCAGTAAAGACCGTACTGGAGAGGACTGTGCCTGAACTGGCCTCAGACCTCCTGGAGTACGGGATGGTGATGGTTGGGGGTGGCTCGCTTCTGAGAGGGTTAGACAAATTTCTGGCCGAGGAGACGGGTATGGCCGTCCGTATAGCCGAAGACCCCCTCACCGCAGTAGCCAGGGGCACCGGGATACTGCTGGAAAACCTGGATATCTACAAAGACGTATTACAAAATGAAGAGGTGGAGGTCTAGAAGGCATAATCCCCCCAGGAAGATACTCCTGGCCCTCATTCCTTTGGTAATTTCCCTTGCTCTCCTCAGCCTGCCCTTTGCCTTCTCAGATAAAGTAAGGCTCCTGGCAGGTTCTCCCTTTAAACCAGTGCAGAAGGCCTTCCTTGAGGCAGGACGAGTGGTTAAGCAGGCCTTCGTATGGGTACCAACCTCCTGGACTGCCTCCAGGAGGGTAAAAGAACTGGAGGGGGAGGTCCAGGGGCTGCAGAACCGGCTGGTCCAAAGAGAGGTTGCCGTAGCCCGACTCCAGACCGAACTTGCCTCCGTTACGGAGTATTATAAAGAGGTAAAGGCGCCGCAAAGGCCTCTGCTGGCCCACGTGGTAGGTTATGACGTCTCAGACTTCAGGAAGACCTTCCTGATAGACGTAGGCTCAAGGCACGGAGTTGCTAAAGATAGCGTAGTGCTGGCCCAGGACGCACTGGTGGGGAGGGTATCCTCAGTAGGCCCCTATACCAGCAGGGTGCTCCTAATCACAGACCCGGCCTCCAGGGTGCCTGCCAGGATACTGGAGACTAGCGACCTGGGGGTGGTAGAGGGGACTTCTGGCGGGTTATGCCGTCTAAAATATCTGCCCAAGTGGTCCACCTCAGGTGGAAAGGTACAGAAGGGCTTCAGGGTGGTCTCAGCCCCTATCGGAGGCATCTACCCAGACTCCCTCTACATTGCTACCGTGGCAGATGACGTGGAAGAGGAAGGGACGCCATATAAGACCCTAAAGCTCAAGCCAGGGGTGGACTTTACCAAGTTAGATGCCGTACTAATCCTCAGCGCACCTCCCCTCCAGGACGGTCAAGAGTCACGGAATGTTACCAGCAGTAAAGGAAGCGGGCAGACGCCAGTACCGCTGGCAAGCAGCAGCACCGCTGGCAACAGAAGGTGAGATTGTGCTCTGGGTAATACTAGTAGCCACTGCCCTCTTTATAGCCATCCTTGAGACCACCACCTTCCCCTACAACCTGGGAGGCACCCTCCTGGGGATAAAACCAGACCTCTTCCTGCCCATCACGGTCTTCTGTGCCCTGAGGCTGGAACTGCTCCAGGCAAGCCTTGTTGGCCTGGTTATGGGGCTTGCCAGGGATTTGTTCTCCAACGACCCCGTGGGCCTGCACAGTTCCTTCTTCGTAGGGATAGCCCTGATAGTTGGACTCCTCAAGGATAAATTCTACAATGACCCCATACTGGTCCAGCTACTGGTGGTCCTGCTTGCCTCCCTGATACACCGGGGGGGATGCGCCATAATCCTCGGGCTGACCTACCACTCCATTGACCCCCTCTCCGTCCTCTGGAAGGTCTTCATGGGCACCCTCCTTACCCTGGTCGTGGCCCCCGTACCGTATTTCCTACTCAAAAAATTTCTGCCCCCCGTAAGGTGGAAGGATGTATCCTAACAGACTCAAGATACTCTTCGTCTTGATAGCGTTGCTCCACCTGGCACTGGTGGGGAGGTTGGCCCAATTACAACTCGTCCAGGGAGGGAAATACAGCGGCCTCTCCAAGAAACGTCTCATAAAGGAGCACACCTTATCGGCCCGCAGGGGCAGTATCTACGACCGACACGGTAGACCCCTCGCCCTGGAAGAGGCCTCTTTTGACGTGGAGGTGCGCTACAAGAACCTCCTTTACAGCTACTACGCCTCCAGGTCCGCCAAAGATGAATCTAACGAACTCCCTCCAGACCTCTCCAAAATCAAGGCCCATAAGAGGAGAGACACGGCGTGTCAGGAATGCCACCCTTACGATGACCTATGGGTGGAGAGGGTATCAAGGCTCTTAGACCTCAAACCCGACGAACTACTGGCAAGGGCTGA
Organism: Planctomycetes bacterium RIFCSPHIGHO2_12_FULL_52_36; assembly: GCA_001828545.1. Lineage (GTDB taxonomy): Bacteria > Planctomycetota > Brocadiia > Brocadiales > Bathyanammoxibiaceae > 2-12-FULL-52-36. The sequence goes on along the minus strand of MHYW01000006.1, from coordinate 2,750 downwards.
AGTGGCGGTAAAGAGGGTGGAATCTATCAAAAAGAACGTCCAGAGAGGCCGCAAAAGGAGGGTACGCATCCAGGAGGAACTTGCCTCTCTCCCCATAGCTAAAAATATATCAGTTGAAAAGGCGGCGGAACTAGAGACCAGGCTGGAACAGTACCCTGGGGTGTCTCTGGTGGCTAGACCAAAGAGATACTATCCCAACGGAGAACTGGCCTGTCACCTCCTGGGGTCCCTAGGCAAACTCTCGGAGGCGGAATGGCAGAAAATCAAGGGCCTGCGCGTGGAGTCATCCGACAGTAGACTGAGCCTCTACTATAGCACCCTTTCCAAAGATACCCTGGTGGGACGGGGTGGTCTGGAGGCCCAGTACGACGTAGAACTCCAGGGGAGGCCAGGGAAAAGGATAGAAGAGATTGTCTTAAAGACCCTGAAGGTGGATAAAGTTATATTTGACATGCCCCCCCAGGCAGGTCATGACCTCTTTCTGACCCTGGACCTGGACGTGCAGAGGTTGGCAGAATCGGCCCTGAGTGGATTGGGAGATAAAAACGGCTCAATAGTAGTAATGGACACCGAGACGGGGGAAATCCTGGCCCTGGCAAGTTGCCCGGGGTTTGACCTCAACACCTTTAACCTGGATTACACCCGCCTGGCCAGTGACCCACGGAAACCCCTTTTAAACCGTCCGCTCCAGGCGGCCCTGCCCCCAGGCTCCACCTTCAAGCCCATAACCGCCCTGAGTGCCCTCGCGGGGGGAGAGATTGCCCCCTCTACCCAATTTTACTGTGGCGGCAAACTTATGATAGGAGATAGATTCCGTCACTGCACCTCCACCCACTATCAGATGAGGCTGGAAGAAGCCATGGAACATTCCTGTAATATTTACTTCTATGAGACGGCGAAGCGATTGGAGGGGGTTAACCTGGAAAATAAGGCCCGGGCCTTTGGCCTTGGGGAGAAGACCGGGATAGACCTCCCCTTTGAGGGGGCTGGCCTTGTGCCGGTAACCCGTTCCCTTGGGGAGAGGCTGAACCTCTCCATAGGACAGGGAGAACTCCTTACAACTCCGCTACAGATGACCCGCATGATGGCCACCGTCGCCAATGGCGGGAAATTGGTTAGCCCCCACCTGTTGAGAAAAGTAGTCTCATTGGAAGAAGACCTGCCGTGGGAATCCGCCTCAGGCGGATCACGCAAGAAAGGCACCGTATCCATCTCCCCTGAGCACCTCAAGGTACTGCGTAACGCCTTGCGAAGGGTGGTAATCAACGGCACTGCCAGAGGCAAAGGGTTAGACGTCCTGGAGGTAGCAGGAAAGACAGGTACCTCGCAGACAGGCACAAAAGGGGTTTATCATGCCTGGTTCCTGGGCTACATGCCTTACAATAACCCCCGCTACTGTCTCTGTGTGGTGGTGGAAGAGACTACAGGACACGGCGGGGAGGTAGCGGCACCCGTAGCCCAGCAACTGGCCCAGGGCCTGCTCCACAGGGATACGGCACAGCTTACGGCTAAAAGAGATACAGGGATAGAAGGGCGCTAAAGGCGTGCTCAACAAAAGACTATTCAGGGGGTTTGATTGGCTGGTGTTCATCTCTATCTGCGGTCTCTTCACCATCGGCCTTTTTTTTATATGGAGCGCCGCCTCCCAGGGTCACGTCTTAAAGCAACTCATCTGGATGGGGTTAGGACTGGGGGTATTTTTTGGACTACTCTATCTTGACTATCTTAGTATAGTAAGATACGCCTATATCTATTACCTGCTGGGGATATTAGCCCTCGTAGCGGTGCTCATAATGGGCACCTCTGTCCGGGGATCAAGGAGGTGGTTTGACCTGGGACCGGTCAACCTCCAGCCCTCTGAGTTCTTGAAGATTATCCTGGTACTGGCCCTGGCGAAATATCTTATGTACAAGGACAGTTACAAGAAACTCCACGTCCTGGCTGTCTCGCTGGCCTTCACCCTTGTACCTCTGGCGCTCATCTTTATGGAACCCGACCTGGGCACCGGGATGATACTGCCGCCCATATTCTTTGCCATGGTGTTCGTCACCGGGGCGAGGATAAAACACTTTATCCTCCTCGTACCCATGGCCCTGGCCTCCCTGCCCTTAATGTGGTTTATACTCCTCAGGGGGTATCAAAAGGATAGGGTATTCGGCTTTCTATGGCCCAACGCAAACCAGGACTGGGGCGCCGCTTACCATCGGCTCCAGGGCCTCATAGCCATCGGTTCAGGCGGGGTACTGGGGCAGGGCTGGGGGAAGGGCGTCCAGACCCAGTTGGGGGTACTGCCAGAACCGCACACTGATTTCATCTTCGCCGTAATAGCGGAGGAGTGGGGGTTCCTTCGTACCCTCCTGGTAATCCTCCTCTACGTAACCTTCCTGGCAGGCACCCTGGGTATTGCCCGCAGGACCCGTGAGCCGGTGGGGAGGCTCATCCTCACTGGCCTGGCCGCCATGTTCGCCTCCCAGGGGCTGATAAACATGGCCATGGTACTGGGCCTGGCCCCCATCACGGGCATAAACCTCCCCTTCGTGAGCTACGGAGGCTCTTCACTCCTCACCTCCTTTATTGCCCTCTCCCTCATAATCAACGTGGGGATGCGGAACAAGGTGAACCTGGCCAGAGAGGATTTTTGCTAGATATTTATTTCTGAGACCTCTGAAAAAATCCGAGACAGGCTGTCATTGCGAGGGCCTTAGCCCGAAGCAATCTCATAAGTAATTGTCTTAAGAAGAAATGGGATT
>MHYW01000005.1 GCA_001828545.1 Planctomycetes bacterium RIFCSPHIGHO2_12_FULL_52_36 | reverse complement strand
GTCCCCCACTAAAGATTTTGAGACTGCCTTGAGGACAGGGCGGGGTATAAAACTTATTGCGGAGATAAAGGCCGCCTCTCCCTCTATAGGGGTGCTGAGGGAAGGACTTGACCCAGTGGCGCTGGCCCTTGAGTATCAACGGGCCGGGGCAACGGCCATATCTGTTCTTACCGATGAAAAGTTCTTTCACGGAAGCCTCTCTAACCTGGAGGAGGTGAGAAAGACGGTTGACCTTCCACTCCTACGAAAGGATTTTATCATAGACAACTACCAATTATACGAGGCCAGGGTGGCAGGGGCCGACGCAGTCTTGCTCATAGCACGACTACTGGATAAAAAGACCCTTGAGACCTTTCTGGAACTTGCCGGACAATTGGGCCTTGCCTGCCTCGCTGAGGTGCATACCGAAGAGGAACTTAAAAAGGTGCTGGACACCCACGCAAGACTGATTGGCATAAACAACAGGGATTTAGACACCTTTAAAGTGGACCTGAACACTACCCTGAAACTCTTGCCACTCGTCCCAGTGGATAGGATAGTGGTAAGTGAGAGTGGTATACATAATAGAAAGGACGTACAGTGTCTTGAAGAGGCTGGCGTGAGGGCAATCCTTGTAGGGGAGGCACTGGTACGGAGTAAGGACGTGGCCTCCAAAATAAAAGAACTACTGAAAAACAATAGTAAGTAGGGGCGTATTGCAATACGCCCCTACTCCGGTTTGTAGTTTGTACCCACAAATAGCCCGCAGAAACATATACCGCCCTGGGCTATCTCTTCCTCATGGTAGATGCAGGGGCAGATAATACCCTTATTTTTCCCCTTATCTTCATTATTTACCACACGACAAGGGCAGTATTCCTCCCCATACTTCAACTTTCTTAGGGCAAGGCCCTTTATGATGGTATCTACGGTGGAGGTATCTGGATTGAACCGATAGGGGGTGTTCTTCAGCCACTTCTCAAGTCTCTGGCGGACGCCCTGTTGCACCCTGTCCAGACGGTCTTCTTTCTTGTCACCAGTTCCGCCTGGTGAGGATACCGCCTTTTTTGGCTCCATACAAAAAATTATACTTATCACTATTTTGAATGCAAGGAAAAAATTTGTACAATATATTGTATGTTTAACCTAAATAATTGACACATATAGTATTAGTGTCTCTGTGCGGAAATTTTCCTTTGACAACGCACTACAAAGTGTTAAAATCCCGTGCTGAGGGGAAGGCAGTAGCACCGCTTTGGCGTGAGTGGTTCAGGGAACAGGAGTCAGGGATCAGCCATCAGCAATCAGCAGTCAGGTATCAGCTTTCAGTCTGCTGATTACTGTCCCCTGATAGCTGACTGCTGTATACCCCCCCTTGCGTCAGAGAGGTGGTAGTAAGAAGACGGAGGTAAGGCATCATGTTAGACAGGGGGAAGCTGGCCCGGGGGCTTGAGACCATCTTAGGTAATATCGCAGTTGAGGAGATGCCAGGTAGTAGCAGTAGTAGAGTATTACACGTAGACCCCAACCTAGTACAACCCAATCCACACCAACCCAGGAAGAATTTTGACCCGCAGACAATAAAGTCCCTCACGGAATCCATTAGGGAGCATGGCCTACTACAGCCTATACTTGTAAGGCCGGGAAAGGACGGAGGCTACCAACTGGTAGCAGGCGAGCGGAGGTGGCGGGCAGCCAGGGAGTTAGGTCTTAATAGCATCCCGGTCATTATTAAGGATATGGGTAACAAGCAGTCCTTGAGTGTGGCCCTGGTAGAAAACCTGCAGAGGGAAGACCTGAACCCCATAGAGAAGGCAAGGGCCTTTTGGGAGCTTATAGAGGTCTTTGGGCTTACCCAGGAGGAGGTAGGGAGGTACACAGGGATAGACCGCTCTACCGTAGCCAATTTCCTCAGGCTCCTTGAACTCCCAATAGAGGTGCAAGAGCTTGTTTCACGTGGAACAATCTCCCCTGGCCACGCCCGGGCACTAATATCCCTCGGGAATGAGACCCTCCAGAGGAAATTATGCCAGAGGATAATAGAAGAGGGGCTGACAGTAAGAGAGGTGGAGGCCATCGCCTCAGGGGCCAAGAACCCCAAACCTAATAATGGGGCGGCGTCGGCACCGGCCGAAGAGGCGGTAGACCCAAAGGGTACTCACCATATGCGCTCCCTGGAAGACCGCCTGCGTAGGGCATTAGGGCTTAAGGTGCAGATAAGGCAGTCTAATGGCAGAGGAAAGATTATCCTCTACTTCCAGGGCAACGGTCAATTTGAACGCCTGGTGGGGCTCCTAGGGACTACGAGTGCATAGTTCCTAGGCATTCCCTTTTCTCTGCTCTACTAGCCCTGTGAGGCATTCTAGGATCTGGATGAGCTGGTTCTTCAGCACCATTGTGTCTACTATCCTTGCCCTCAATACCTCCCGCAGGGCCTCTATCTGGGCCAGCTCTCGCTCTGTGAGTTCCATCCCAAATCTCCTTGAGGATACCCGAAGCACAATAATAAGTTATACTAATTATACGTATTTTACAGATTATGTCAAGTAAAATTTTTCCGATGGATAAACAGGCGATAGGTGAAAGGCTAAAAATAGCCATAGTGTCTCAAGGTATTACTCAAAAAGAGTTTGCAGAAAGGATAGGGTTCTCAGATAAGTATATAAGTGACATTGTTAGGGGTAGGACGAAGCCATCCCTCGCCCTGCTATCGCAGATACGCTCTGTATTTAACGTATCTACGGAATGGTTGATTACCGGGGTCGGCGACTCTTCCAAGATAACCCTGGAGGGTTTTGTCAAGGAATCTACCCCGACCTATCGGCCTTACACAGGAGTGCCTTCACAATTAAAAGAAGATAAGAAGGTGGCCCTGCCCTTATTATCCGAGACACAAGTCTTAAGTGTCTACAACAGAGAGTCTTACATTAAAGAGATAAAAGCTGAAGAATATTGCCTGTTCTACAGGGACTGGCTAAGCCAGCCAGACGAGACCGTTTGCATGCAGGTCAGGGGGTCTGAAATGGAACCCCTTCTAAAGGAGGGTTCGGTGGTTGCGTTAAATATTGGCGTGAGGGACCCCGCCCTCCTGGTGGGGAGGATTTGCGGCGTCCGGGTGAAGGGGACGGGAGGTGGTGGGGCTGCTCCTGATAATATATGTTTCAGGTGGTTAAAGGCCAGTGAACCCTATCTGGTCTTTGTGCCCCAACAGGAAGGCCATCCCATACTGTGTCTCCCCCCAGCGGAAAACCCCATTATAGGCAGGGCAGAGGGGGCCTGGGTGAGATTTTAGAAATGTAGGGTGGGCTATGCCCACCAATTAAAGGTGCAAAAGTAACGACAAGGGTGTAGGGTGGGCACAGCCCACCCTACCAGGCTAGACATTTTTTCTGAAAAACATTATTGAAGATTTTGGGTTTAGAATTACAATTAAGCTTTTTGGATTTATTGCCATGAGGGGATAACACCCTCGGGGGTTACCTCAATAACCACTTGCAAAGAGGGATGTAGGCTGAATTTTCGCCCCCCTCGGGCGTTCTACATAATACGTAGGGGATAGGTCAGTTGTGTCTTATGATATCACATTTATACATACTTCTGGCAAGCCGCTGACACGTGCTTAGAGACAAGGGAAAATATTCTGACTCTGAAGAAGTCTGGCCGGTTAAAGGGTACGAAAAGCCCTCTGCCGCACTGTTGTATCTCCTCCTAATCTGCGTGGCCTATGCCCCTGTAGTCTTTTCAGGCAGGAGTCTTCATGCCTCTCTCTATTATCCCTATGGCGTCTTGAACGACGGCCCAGTAGGGTATGAGGGTAGGAAGCCCCTTAATACCTTTAACATAGACCATACGCATGCCTTTACTGCATGGCCCTTAAACAAGGCGGTGGGGGACATGTATCGGAAGGGGGAGATACCGTTATGGAACCCTTATCAAGGCATAGGGATGCCCCTTGCGGCCCAGATTACACAGGAGGCGTTCTTCCCGTATCGCGTCCTTGAAGACGTCTCCCCTGTCTGGACGTGGGATTACTTCCTCCTCGGCCGGTTGTGGATAGCTGGATTTTTTACCTTCCTTTTCCTTCGTCAGTTAGGGCTCTCTTGTATGGCCTCCCTTCTTGGCGGCATATTCTACATGTTTTCAGGTGCTTTTGTATGGCACATAAACAGGGAGGACATTGCCGATACGGCAATAACGGTCCCAATATTGCTTCTCTCCCTGGAACGGTTGATGCAGAGGCAGCTCTACAAGGAGATAGCCTTCTCTGCTGGGGCCTTTGGAGTAGTCCTCTCAACCCAACCAGAGGCAACTCCCTGGATACTGCTCCTCGGTTTTTGTTATATCCTGGTAAAAGGCATTGCGGCAGGTATCAATATGAAGACCCTGATATTACTCCTTACTGTCCCGTTTCTCCTGGGCATGGGGATTTCTGCCATACTGTGGTGGCCATTTCTGGACATGGCTTTGTGCTCACAGACCCTCCATTTGGAGGGCTGGATGGGGACTGTGGGGACGAACCAGGCCTGGTCGTATAAGCTGTCCATTTTGTTTCCTACCATTTTCATATTGCCTTCCTGGACTCGGATATGTCCTCAAAACGGGTGTTGGGACTATCTGGGTGGCTACACCGGGGTTCTCCCGATTTATCTGACTGTCTTAGGGCTTATACTGGTCTTTGTTTCAAAGGAAAGGAGCTTCCGCCGGGAGTTAATTTTCTTTGCAGGGTTTGCGGTGGCAGTGCTCCTTAAGAATTTTGGGATTCCCCCCTTTATCTGGCTGGGGCATCTGCCCATTTTCAATGCCTCCTTTTCCCAGCGATGGGGCGGTTGTGTCTGGACCTTTAGTTTTGCCGTTGCGGCGGCCATTGGGCTTGAGGTCTTGAACAGGAGTTCTCAGAACTCCAGCACCGGGTTGCAGGAGGTCTCCCGGCGGTTGTTGGGCTCGCTGTGGAAAAAGGTGCTCTTTTTTGGCCTGACCGTAGGCATCCTTATTGCGATAAGAAAAGAGTTACTGGATATAACAAAAAAAGAGGGTCCCCACGATAGTTTCTTTGCGCCAAGCGTATTTGGGGGTTGTGTGCTGGCCTCAATAGTGGTCGTCTTTGCGACGCTCCTTGTGTGGAGGTACTCCAGGAACCATAAGGGGCTGGCAGCCTTTATTCCCCTTGCCTTTGTGGAACTTTGGTATGTAATACCTAGAGGATATAACTACTACACCATGAACCAGTTGTGGATACCCGTAGTGATGGGCCTCCTGGTAATAGTCTTCGTTGCCCTGGAGAGGAGACGGCTTGCGGTGCTGGGCAGTTTTGTGTTTATTCTATCCTACCTTGTAATTGACGCTTATGCCCCCAACGGTTTTCCGGACAGGCATGACCCCTTTACGGAGGCTCCATACGTGGGGTATCTAAAGAAACTGGGGGGGAATTACCGTGTAATAGGGGAGGATGGCATCCTCATGGCAAATTTTGCCTCTGCCCTGGGTGTACAGGACGTCCATTATGCCTTCACTGTGATCCCCCAGTGGTTTTGTGATTATGCGGAGAAGTCCCTTTTTACTGCAAAGCCAGGGAAGACGGCGGCCTCAAGCTGGTTTCTGGGGGTTGGGGGACAGTACCCTACGATGAGTTTCCCTGAGGTATCGCCGGGACTGGTTTCAGATGAGGTCAAAAGGGCATTAGATAATGCCCACAGGGTTGAAAGGGAGATTAGGGTGAATCTCCCGTTTTATTCGCTGTTGGGGCTCAAATACATAATACTCCCCAAGCGCACCACCTTTAATACCCATGACCTGAGGGACAAAAGTAAGGCAATCTTTCCCTTAATCTACCACGACGAGGTGAATATATACGAGAACCCAGAGGTGTTTCCTCGTGCCTTTGTTGTGCACGGGGTCAGGTATGCCGATTCGTACGAAGAGGCTCAGGCCCTGTCGCGGGGGCTTGGTTTTGACCTCAGGCGTACGGTGGTCCTTGAGGATGCATTGCCAGCAGAGTATGAGAATGGTACGCAACAGGAGGGCCTCGACTCTACGGCCATAATCAGGCGGTATAAGCCTAACAAAGTGGTTATTGACGTCCATGCAGACGCCCCCGGTGTGTTGGTGCTCAGTGACCTCTACTATCCGGGCTGGGAGGTGTACGTGGATAGAGAGCCTGCCAGACTGTATCGGGCTGACGGGGTCATCCGCGGGGTCTTCGTCCGGGAAGGGGAACATACGGTGGTATTAAAGTACGTCCCCCGGAGCTTTAAATATGGCCTGATGGCCCTTGCCTTGAGTCTTACTGTGTGCGGTGGGTTTATAATGGTTGGCTCTAGAAAATTCGTTTAACCATCTTTAGATGCATATTCCAAAGACACTGAATATGGCCGAGAGGAGTATGACACACCCGATGGCAAAGGTAATTGTTTTTGCCATTGTGGTGGCGATGCTGGGGCCTTCATGCCGTCTGTATTGCGAGGAAAAAAATAACGCTACAAAAAGTGCCGCAGAGGAGATAAGGAAAGGGGATGTCTTATATAATCAGGGGAGGTTATGGGATAGCCTCACTCACTATAAAGAGGCCCTTCTCATTGAACCTGGTGCAGACCTTTACTATAAGGTAGGGATGATTTATAAGAACCAGAATATGGCTCTCGGAGAAGAGTTCTTTTTGCAGGCCATCAGGTTAAATGAAGAATATGCGCCTGCATATAAGGCCCTTGGAGAGATGTATCTGGCGTGGGGAGATGCTGGATTGGCCAGTGAGGCCTTTTGCAATGCCCAACAGCTATTTGCGAAGGGAGGAAACCTGGCAGAGGCGGCATTGTGTAAAAACTGTGAAGAAAGCATAACTCATTTTATTGCAGGTATGAATTTGCAAAATAATAGGAATCCCCAACAAGCCCTATACCACTACGGACTTGCGGCCGAGGCCACCTCCTTTAAATCTCCGCAGGTGTTGTACAGGATGGGTACCGCCTTTAGCGAGTGTGGGCGTTTTGTGGAGGCCATTAAAGAATACGAGAAGGCCCTTTCCCTCATGCCTGAAGATAGGGACACCAGATACAACCTTGCCCTTGCTTACAAGATGCGTGAGGATTACAAAAAGGCCAGGGACCTCTTGAAGGAGGTTATCCTTGTGGACCCCCAATGGCCATACGCACACAAAGAACTGGGAAGGTGTTATATGTATGAGGCCCAGGTCTACAAGGTAAAGGAGTCCCCGGAGGCAGAAGCGGAACTTTACGAGGCAGGTGTTTTGTTTCTGAAGGAGAGGAATATCAGTGAGGCAGATGCTTGTTTGGAGGAGATAAAGCATCTATGTGGGAAGTCGTCGGCCTCTTACAAAAAGCTGTCAAGAAAGATAAATGAAACGGTACTATGCAGGAGGGAGGCTAGGACTATATAGGAGGCTAGGACTTAGAGAGACTAAATACCTTTCTAAGTGTTGCAAAATTGGTGTTGAAATTGCCTTCAGAATCATTAGTATATAACGAACGCCCTGTCTATGGCGAAAAGGAGTCTCTATTGACGGGTGATAAGTACAGGATAGACAGCCACAAATTGTTTTACCACGGCATCCCGAGGGTAAATGACTGGCTAAAATGGGGGCCTATCAAAAGAGGTTTTTAGAAAAGGGACTCCTCCTGGAGCGCCTCGCCGAGCTGGCACAGAAGGGCCTCGGGAGCGTGATGTGTGCAGGGGGGACGCCTGGGGCTGTAGTGCCTACCTGGGAAACGAGAGGTTCCTTTTAGCTGATTTTTACAGGGGACACAGAGGTTGTCTGATAACTACAATTTAAGGGCACAAGTTAAAGATGCCAATAGGGAGTTCCATGACCTAGTAGCCGACGTTTACGACCAGCTAGGCAGCAGGGAAGACACAGAATTCAAGACGTGGCTGGAAGATAAGATTAAGAAGTTAAAAGGGCTAACCAGGGGGGAATGTCTCCTTGACCTCGGATGTGGAAGGGGTTTTGTGCTGGAAAGTGCCCAGGATGTCTTTCCGAGGACCTGTGGCATAGACATCTCCCTCGGGATGCTTCAAAAGGTAAAGGGGTTTCGTGTATTGTGTGGGGAGGTAGATTTCCTTCCCGTTAGGACAGGGACGGTGGACGTGGTAGTTGCCGTCGCTCTCTTGCACCACCTCTGGGAGTATGATAAGCTGTGTTCTGAAATTTACAGGGTGCTGAAGAAGGGTGGGGTTTTATACATAGACCAGGACCCCGACACGTGGTTTACTACTCTATTTGGCTTGCCGCTGAGGATACATAAGTATCTCTTCGGTTCTTATAAGAAGTACGGTGAACTTAAGAAGGGGTTGACGCAGGACTTGTTTGATTCTGCCGAGGTACATCTTTATGATGGGGTTGATTCTGCTTCGGTATTGAAGAAGCTAAAGGAAAGCGGGTTCTCGTCCGTAGAATGTAGTTATCACTGGACCGGCCCCTTTGGTCTTGTAAACAGGCTTGTGGGGGACATAGGTTTCCCCAGGGGGTTTGCGCCGTATTTTAGGATTATGGCAAAAAAGTAGGGAGATGGAAGGCTAACCAGGGTCTGGGGAAGCGATGACATTACACTTAGACAAAAAACCGTTAGAGCAGGACCTCACAGTGGTCGATTTAAAAAAGCTGGCGTACAGGATGAGAAGGCAGATTATAGATATGGCCGTGAGCGCAGGGGGTGGGCACATAGCCCCGGCACTATCAGCGGTAGAAATACTAATCAGCCTGTATTTTCGTGTCTTAAGAATTAACCCTGAGGACCCACAATGGCCTGAAAGGGACAGGTTTATCCTGAGTAAGGGTCACGGCTGTTGTGCGTTGTATGCAGTCCTGGCCGAGAGGGGTTTTCTCCATAGGGATGCGCTGAAGACCTTCTGCCAGGATGGTCATGCGATGGGGGGGCATCCAGAATATGGCAAAATCCCCGGGGTGGAAACGTCTACCGGCTCCCTTGGTCACGGCCTATCGATAGCAATTGGTATTTCTCTGGCCGCAAAGAATGACGGAAATACTTGCCGCAGCTTTGTGCTTCTGGGTGACGGGGAGTGCAACGAAGGCTCTGTCTGGGAGGCGGCGATGTCCGCCTCCCAGTTCCAACTGGACAATCTCGTGGCGATTGTAGACTATAATAAACTGCTGGCTACCGGCTTTATTAAGGACGTGATGGCACTAGAACCCTTTGCCATGAAGTGGAAGTCCTTTGGATGGGAAGTAAGGGAAGTCAACGGACACGACATCAACGAGGTATCTCGCACGCTGAACGAGGTTCCTTTTGCAGAGAAGAGACCGAGTGTGGTCATTGCACATACGGTTAAGGGTAAGGGGGTCTCTTACATGGAAAATAACCCTGTCTGGCATTACAGGTTGCCTAACAAGGAAGAACTCCTGCAGGCATATAAGGAGCTAAACGAAGGGTTACAGTCACTGACATGAGAAACGCCTTTATCAAAGCTGTTTATGAGCAGGCGGGCAAAGACAATAGGGTTTACATGCTGAACGCCGATATTGGAGTCTTTGTCTTTGACGATTTTAAGCGAGATTTTCCCAAGAGGTACATTAACCTTGGCGTTGCCGAGGCCAACATGATTGGCGTGGCCGCAGGGCTGGTTTTGAGCGGCAAAGTCCCTTTTGTTTACACCATCGCCCCGTTCGTTACCATGCGGTGCCTGGAGCAGATAAGGGTGGATGTGTGCCTGCAGAACCTCAACGTTAAAATCGTAGGGGTTGGTGCAGGGCTGGCCTACGGCGTCCTGGGGCCTACGCATCATGCAATTGAGGATATTGCGATAATGCGTGCCCTACCGAATATAACGGTCATTTCACCGGGAGACCCGTGGGAGGCGTATGAGGCCACTAAGGCGTCCGTAAGGCACGAGGGCCCCGTGTATATCCGTTTGGCTAAGAGCGGAGAACCCAGTCTGGTAGAACACCGCCACAACGCCTTCCAGATAGGAAAAGGGGTGACCTTGCGGGAAGGGAAGGATGCCACTCTGATTGCAACCGGGTGTATGGTGAAAAATGCCCTCTGTGTGGCCCAAAAGTTGTTCTGTGAGGGTATAAATCTACGGGTGATTAATATGCACACGATTAAGCCCATAGACCACGACATAATACTGGAGTCTGCAAGGGATACAGGGGCAATCTTTACCATGGAAGAGCACAGCGTTATTGGAGGATTGGGTAGCGCGGTGGCAGAAGTCCTTGCAGAAGAATCTACTGAGAAGGTGCAGTTTCTTAGGATAGGATTTAAAGATACGTTCTGTGAAGTCGTAGGGTCTAGAGAGTATCTCTTAGCGAAACATGGCCTAGACGTGCCCAGTGTTTCTAAGATGGTAGCTAATTCCCTAAGAGGCAGTCCCGTGCAGTAAAGCCCTCCCACAGCGACCCGCACTTAATCCAGAGGGGTTTATCACAATGACAGAACAAGACAAAAGACTAGAGATATTGGAGGCGAATAGAAGGTTTTTTGATACGGTGGCAGATTCCTTCGCAGAGATAGATGCCTATAGGCTAAAAGAGACCGGGCAGTGGGTGGGTGACGAGTTGAAGAAGCTGAGCCAGGAGGCGGGGAGTTCTGCACTATTGGACCTGGGCTGTGGTACAGGGCTTGCCATACAGGCAGGGAAGGGTTACTTCAGGCACGTGTTTGGAATAGACTTATCCCACAAGATGCTCCGTGAGGTGAGTTCAGGTTCTAACGGTTCAGTGTGTGGTGACGCCATATACCTGCCTTTTAGGGCAGACTCCTTTAACGTAGTTGCCTGTGTTAGCGTCCTGCACCACCTTTTTGACCACCTGCCTGTGTTTCAAGAGGTCCATAGGGTCTTGAAAAAAGGGGGCCTTTTGTATGCAGTCCATGACGTAGACTCTGTCTTCATGAAGAGGTTCCACCGGCCTGCTAATTTGTACAGGCAATGTTTGGGTCTTAGTAAAAAGTTCGTAGAGTCAAAGGAAGGTATTACCGAGGAGTTGTTGGAGCTTGCCGACTACCACGTTGCCGAAGGCATAGACACCCAGAAGCTTGCGGAGGAATTGCAGGAGGCTGGTTTTCCGGATGTCACTGCTGAATTCTATTGGAGGGGGGCAAACAGGCAGATAGACTTCCTTTTAAGGTTTTTCGGGGCCATGGGGAAGACACCACGGGGGTTTGCCCCATATTTCTCTGTTATAGCCAGGAAATAATTCAGGAGGTGTTGTCCCGTTGCATGTTTAGTCCACTGGAAAATAGAAACTGATCGGTTCGGGTAATGTATTAGAGATTTATTTCTTGACTTAAATAATTTATGAGATATAATTTTAGGTCTAAACATTCTAGGCCATTAAGAGAAACGGGGTGAAAAGGCGTAGTGGCTAAGATATTACTGACAGGGGAAGAGAACCTAAAAGAGGCCCTCAGAAGGTTTAAGAAGATGTGCGACAAGGAGGGCATTATAAACGAGTCCAGGCGCGGCGCCTACTATGAAAAGCCTTCAGACAGGCGCAGGAGGGAAGAGAGCCGCAGACTCAAGAACATTAAACGCTCCCAGTTCAAAGTGGAGTACGGTACATTCTAAGTCATATCCAGTACGGCCTTAAGAACCCCCCCTCTCGCAGGCGAGATTAAAGGCCTTTTTTGCCCTTTTTAAGATCTCCTTTTTTTTAGTTTGTTAAAAACCCAAATCGCCTTTCCAATAATAGGATTTTCTGCGCGCTTATTGAAATGGAACGGCCGATTTGTAGAAGAAGGAC
>MHYW01000004.1 GCA_001828545.1 Planctomycetes bacterium RIFCSPHIGHO2_12_FULL_52_36 | reverse complement strand
ATCGTCTTTTATTACTTCCTGGGGAGCTGGCACTACATCCTGGGGGAGAAGTTCTATGCGTTCCCTGCCCTTGCCCGCCTCGGCTGTGCCACCATCATGGCCACCCTGATATGCACCGGCACCCACCTCTTTGCCAGGTGGCGACTTACTAGAGATAGGAACTACCTCTACGGGCTACTGGGACTGTTATTCCTGTTCCTCCTAACCCTGGGGTACATTGTAAGGTACGCACTAATGCTGGATAAATTTAGACACTGAGAATTCCCCTCCCCTAACCTGCCTTATACACATGGGTAGCATCGCAATAAGCCCCTACTGTCACTATCCAGATTTATACTTGCAGATTCTTAAGGACTTCATATACAATGGCCAGGGGTTAAGAATCGGGGAGCATGGGTTAGGGATCATCGAGAAGAAGAAATACAGAATTCAGAATATTCTGTATTCTGTATTCTAATTTTGTCCCCCTGACCCCTAGCCCCTGTTCCCTAACCCCTAGAAGGGCGGGGAGTGGCTCAGCTTGGTAGAGCGCGGCGTTCGGGACGCCGAGGTCGGGGGTTCAAATCCCCCCTCCCCGACCAGTTTAATGCCCCGTATTTTAGGGTAAACAATTTTTAAAAAAAAACATCCCCACCTTTTGGGCAGGGATGTCTTTCCAGCATAAATTTATGTCGGGCTCATACGCTATAATTAATCGTCTTTGGGAAGAAGTTCATTATAAGTATGAACGTGCAACATAAACTATACCTTGACTACTTTAGCGGCCTTACGCCCTTTAGTGTCTTCGATTACCTCAAATTCCACCTTATCACCTTCGGATAAGGACCTGAACCCCTGAGTTTCAATGGCGCTTTGGTGGACGAATACGTCTTTACCACCAGCGTCCGGGGCTATGAAACCGAAACCTTTAGAGTCGTTAAACCATTTCACTATACCGGTAGACAAATTATCACCTCCTTTACTGTCTTCCAAAAGCCTAATTAATAAAAAAAACCACAAAAGCCGCGTACTGTCCGGCCTTTGTGGTTTCTGACACGACAATACTAACTTTACTGACTGCCTTTATTGAGCCTAATTGTACCAGAAATACCAGACTTTGCAACAAAATAATTAAGAATTTTTTGTGGGGTATATAGAAGGGATTAGGGGCTAGGGAAAAAGTATAACGCAGGCTAAGGCCTGCGGCTACTCCTACCCCCTGACCTCTGACCCCTGACCTCTGGTCCCTAACCCCCAGGGCTAAAGCCTCTACCTGACTGCCCCTTCTACCGCCTCGGCCTCTTCTTCCTCTTCCTTCAGTTCCGTGACCATTGTCTCGGTGGTAAGGAGGAGTCCGGCTACACTGGCGGCGCTTTGTAGGGCAACCCGGGTTACCTTGGTTGGATCAACGATACCGGCCTTTACCATGTCTACATACTGAAGGGTGTTGGCATCAAAACCTACGTTGGTGGCCTTTCCCTTTACGTCTTCTACCACCACGGCGCCATTCTCGCCGGTGTTGGTGGCAATCTGCCTCATGGGGGACTCCAGGGCCTTTATTATAATGTCCAGCCCGAGCTTCTCGTCACCTCTGAATTTCTTCCTGGCCTCTTGCAGGGCAGGGATCGTCCTGATATAGGCCACGCCGCCCCCAGGGATGATGCCCTCTTCTACGGCCGCCCTGGTGGCATGGAGGGCGTCTTCTACCCTGGCCTTCTTTTCGTTCATCTCTGCCTCCGTGGCCGCTCCTACCTTTATCACTGCCACGCCCCCCGTGAGTTTTGCCAGTCGCTCCTGGAGTTTCTCCTTGTCGTAGTCAGAGGTGGAGGCCTCTGCCTGGTTCCTAATCTGGGTGATACGGGCCTGGATATCGGTCTTTTTGCCTTCTCCGCCCACTACGGTAGTCTTGTCCTTATCTACGGTAATCTTCTTGGCACGGCCCAGGTCCGGGATGTCCAGGGTCTCTAGTTTCACCCCCAGGTCTTCTGTGACGGCCCTGCCCTTAATCAGGATAGCTATGTCTTCCAGCATGGCCTTCCTGCGGTCTCCGAAACCCGGGGCCTTGACCGCACAGCACTGGAGTACACCACGGAGCTTATTCACTACCATGGCGGCCAGGGCCTCTCCTTCCACGTCGTCTGCAATGATGAGGAGGGGCTTGCCGCTGGTGGAAATCTTCTCCAGCAATGGGATGAGGTCCTTCAGGGCCGAAATCTTTTTCTCGTGGATGAGGACGTAAGGGTCTTCAAATTCCACCAGCATCTTTTGAGGGTTAGTAACAAAATAGGGGGAGATGTATCCCTTATCAAACTGCATCCCTTCTACCACGTCCAGTCGGGTCTCTACTCCCCTGGCATCCTCTACGGTGATGACACCGTCCTTGCCCACCTTCTCCATGGCATCGGCCAGGAGGTTGCCAATAAAGGAGTCGTTATTGGCAGAGATAGTACCCACCTGGGCAATCTCGGCCCGGCCCTTTACGGGTTTGGAGAGTTTTTGTATCTCTTCTACCACTAATTCTACGGCCCGGTCTATGCCCCTCTTGAGGGCGATGGGGTTGGCGCCTGCCGTAATGGACTTGATCCCCTCTTTAAAAATGGCCTCGGCCAGGATGGTGGCAGTGGTAGTACCATCTCCTGCGGCATCACTGGTCTTAGAGGCCACCTCGTTTACCAGCTTGGCCCCCATGTTCTCAAAAGGGTCCTTAAGCTCCACCTCTTTGGCCACGGTGACACCGTCTTTAGTCACAGATGGGGAACCAAAGCCCTTTTCCAGGATGACGTTCCGTCCCGTAGGACCCATGGTGACCCGGACGACGTCGGCCAGTTGTTTTATGCCCTGAAGGAGCTTTTTCCTGGCCTCTATATCGTAAAGCAATTGTTTGGCTGCCACAGTATTCCTCCCTATTCATTGGGCAGACACTAGGTCTGCCCCTACTCTTCTATCTTGGCTAGAAGGTCGGTTTCTTTCATGATGAGATATTCTTTACCGTCCACGGTTATTTCAGTCCCAGCGTACTTCCCAAAGAGGACAGAGTCCCCCTTCTTGACGGAGATGTGCGCCCTTTTGCCCGATTCCAGGAGCCTGCCCTCCCCTACCGCCACTACCCTGCCCTTTTGGGGCTTCTCCTTAGCAGTATCAGGGAGCACTATGCCTCCCGGGGTCTTTTCCTCTGCCTCCGTCCTTTCTATCACTATCCTGTCGTCTAAAGGTTTTATAGGCATACTGCTTTCACCTCCTGTAGATGTCAAGTGTCAAAATCCAAATTTCAAAGCTCAAAATCCAAATGACAAATGAAACTCAAATGCCAAAATCCAAATTACAAACAAAAATCTCTTTGGCACTCATTTGGTATTTGAGCTTTGTCATTTATTTGGCATTTAGGTTTTGTCATTTGGATTTTCATCGTTTACATTCCCGGTGGTCTGGGTCCGCCTGGGGCTAATTTTTCTTCTTTCTTAGGTATCTCGCTTATTACGCAATCTACCGTAAGGAGGGTACCGGCTATGCTCACGGCGTTCTGGAGGGCACAGCGGGCCACCTTCGTGGGGTCTATCACCCCGGTCTCCAGCATGTTGCAGAATTCTTGCCTCTCTGCGTCAAAACCGTAGGCCTGGTCTTTGGACTCCAGTATCCTCTTTACCACTACAGAGCCTTCCATCCCGCTATTCTCGGCAATCTGGGCGGCGGGTACAGTGAGTGACCTCCTTATGATGTCCACCCCTACTGCCTCATCCCCTTTAAGGCCAAGACCGTTTTCAAGTATGGCGGCCGTCCTGAGCAGGGCCACCCCGCCTCCTGGTAAGATGCCCTCTTCTATGGCCGCCCTGGTGGCGTGTAAGGCGTCCTCCATGAGGGCCTTTTTGGCCTTCATCTCCGTCTCCGTAGCGGCGCCTACGTTTATCTGGGCCACCCCGCCGGCCAGCTTGGCCAATCTCTCCTGGAATTTCTCCTTATCGTAGTCACTCGTGGTGGCCTCCATCTCGGTGCGGATCTGTTTTATCCGTCCAGTTACTGCGTCATGGGAACCAGCCCCCTGGATTATCGTTGTATGCTCCGAGTCTATGGTCACCTTCTTGGCACGGCCCAACTGGTTCAACTCCACCTCCTCCAGTTGCACGCCCAGGTCTTTGAAGAGGGCCTCTCCTCCGGTGAGGATGGCAATGTCCTCCAGCATGGCCTTTCTCCTGTCGCCGTAGCCGGGGGCCTTGACGGCACAGCAGGATATGGTCCCTTTGAGCTTATTCACTACCAGGGTAGCAAGGGCCTCGCCCTCTACGTCCTCAGATATGAGGAGGATGGGCTTGCCGCTCCTGGCAACCTTCTCCAGTAAGGGCACTAAATTCTTTATGCCGGACAGTTTGTCCTCATAGACAAGTATGTAGGGGTTGTCCAGTTCTACCCGCATATCTTCGACATTGGTTACAAAGTGGGGGGAGAGGTATCCTCTATCAAACTGCATCCCCTCCACTACCTCCACCTCCGTTACGGGGCGGCGGCCTTCTTCTACGGTAATAACCCCGTCTTTGCCCACCTTCTCCATGGCATCGGCAATCATCTTTCCTATCTCGGGGTCATTGTTGGCAGAGATGGTGCCAACGCTGGCAATCTCCTGCTGGTCTTTTATCTTCTTACTCATCTCTTTAAGTCTTTCCACCACCTTCTCTACGGCCTTACGCATCCCACGGTTCAGCGCCATAGCGTCAGCCCCGGCGGCAATGTTCTTCAACCCCTCCTTGAAGATAGCTTCGGCAAGGACGGTGGCGGTCGTGGTACCGTCCCCAGCTACATCACTAGTCTTAGAGGCCACCTCCCTGACCAGACGTGCGCCCATATTCTCATAGGGGTCCTTCAGTTCTATCTCTTCGGCTACGGTAACACCGTCCTTGGTTACCGTGGGGCTGCCGTAACCCTTATCCAGGATGGCATGTCTGCCCCTGGGACCCAGGGTGCTCTTCACGGCGCGTGCTAACTTGGACACCCCCCTTAGTAATGCCTCTCTTGCTTCTTCCCTGAAGGCTAGCTGTTTGGCTGCCATTAAAATACCTCCTGTCGGTTCTATACCTACTACTATCTATTTGTGACTACTTACCTGCTTGTCGGGACATAAATTGCAAACTCTATGCCAAAACCTACTGTATACACAAAGACGGTAGTATATTAGAAAAGGGAGACTTACGCAAGTGGACTTTTCTCCAGACCATATCACTACCTGCCAATCTGACAGGGGCTAGGGACAAGAATTAAGAATTCAGAAGTCAGAAGACAGTAGTCAGGGGTCAGCTATCAGAAATCAGCAAGCTGACTGTTGACTGCTGATCTGCTGACCCCTGATGCGTTTATGGTGGGGAATGGAGATAAAGCGCTCTCCATCAGACATAATAATATGCTTTCCTTTTCTAACGATTTTGAACCCTTTTTTCTTGAAAGCACATACGGCCCTTTCACTTGATACATCGGTAAAGAGCACTATACTGCGACCTCTACTTTCGCAAGCTTCTCACCCCTACGGACCTTTTTAGCAGCCAGCAAATACCCCCTTATGGCATCTTTTATGTTTTCCAGGGCTTCTTCTTCTGTATCCCCCTGACTTGCACAGCCCGGTAACGTAGGACAAACCACATCATAGCCGTATTTACTCTTATGTATTTTTACCAAGAATTCCATCTGCAACCTCCCTCTAAAAATTTTCGAATAGCGTATCACATCTCATGACGATTTTCAGTAATCTTTCCACATTGCTTTTGTAGAACACTGACGTGTAGACCCCGAAAGAATCTCTGGTGCATCGGTAGGCCTTGCAACCAAAGTCAGTTATCTGGATGGGGCTTATAGAAGAAAAGCCTTGTATGCGTTCAATTCGCATAATTTCTCACGGGCAATGAGTGGTGTTTGTCCTTTATGGTCTTGTTCATTCCCACCTGCCCGAGGCCTGGCGAAGGTTCTGGAGAAATTGGGGCTCCGCCTGAATGCCTAAACTCTGTGCCCTACGGACGTCCTCCCAGGCCCTGTTGTATTCGCCCTTGTAATAATAAGCAAGGGCCCGATTGTTGTAGGCCATAGCAAGCTGTGGGTTAATCTCCAGGGCACGGTTTAAGTCAGAGAAGGCCTGGTCGTACTGGCCTTTCTCTCCATAGGCAGTCCCCCGATTGTTGTAGGCCTCTGCATACCTTGGGTTAATCTCCAGGGCACGGTTGTAGTCGGCAATGGCCTGGTCGTACTGGCCTTTAAGTCTATAGGCCTCCCCCCGATTGTTGTATGCCTCTGCAAGCCTTGGGTTAATCTCCAGTGCACGGTTGTAGTCAGAGATGGCCTGGTCGTACTGGCCTTTGTCCATGTAGTCGAACCCCCGATTGTTGTAGGCCACTGCATCGTTTGGGTTAATCTCCGGGGCACGGTTGTAGCCAGAGACGGCCTGGTCATACTGGCTTTTGCTCTTGTAGGCAATCTCCCGATCGTTGTAGGCAGCTGTATCGTTTGGGTTAATCTCCAGGACACGGTTGTAGTCGGCAATGGCTTGGTCGTACTGGCCTTTGTGCCAGTAGGCAGTCCCCCGATTGTGGTAGGCCTTTGTATCCCTTGGGTTAATCTCCAGTGCCCGGTCGAAGTCAGAGATGGCCTGGTCGTACTGGCCTTTGAGTCTATAGGCCACCCCCCGATTGTAGTAGGCCAATGCATACCATGGGTCAATCTCCAGCGCCCGGTTGTAGTCAGAGAAGGCCTGGTCGTACTGGCCTTTGGCCTTGTAGGCATTCCCCCGATTGTTGTAGGCATATGCATCCCTTGGGTCAATCTCCAGTACCCGGTTGTAGTCAGAGATGGCAAGGTCATACTGGCCTTTATCCTGGTAGGCAAGCCCCCGCTTGAAGTAGGCATCTGCATCGTTTGGGTTAATTGGGTCAACCTCCGGGGCGCGAGAGATGGCCGGGGTGGTGGCCTTCTTGGCAGTCACACAACCAGCCACTGCAAGGGCTACTACCAGGAGTAGGCAGAACAGGGCAAGAACAGTAAGGGGTCTTGGGCTTCTCATCTTTACTTTACTTACCTCCTTTTTTATTGATAAGAGGTCTCTGCAAGACTCATATTTAGAGACCTCTGCAAAAGTCCATGCGCTGTCATTCTGAGGGAGCGGAGTCCGCCTGAGGCGGAAAGAATCTCTTAAAAAACTAGATTCTTCGCTTCGCTCAGAATGACACGAAGTAGTGCGGCTACTTTTTCAGAGGTCTCAAACGGCATTTTAGCCCTCTCCAATGAGAAGTCAAGGATTACGCACCTCCTGCTGACAGGGGTTGATTGGTTAGGGATTAGGGGCTAGGGGGTAGGGATTAGGGGAAAGATTGCTACCCACTAACCTCTGACCCCTTGTCCCTATTGAAGCTGGGTATTTAAAAGGTTATGATAAGGATTTTGAGACCCCTGAAAAACATCCAGAATGTCATTCTGAGCCACCGAAGGTGGCGAAGAATCCCAGCTAAAACGGGAGATTCTTCGCTACCCCTTCGCTACGCTCAGGGCTTCGGCTCACTCAGAATGACAGGTAGTGTCATTAAGACTTTTTCAGAGGTCTCATTTTAATCATGGAAGAAAGAGGCCAGTACATATCCATCAGGGGTGCGAGGGTACATAACCTCAAAAATATTGACATTGACATCCCCAGGGACAAGCTGGTGGTAGTAACGGGGGTGAGCGGCTCAGGGAAGTCCTCCCTGGCCTTTGACACCATCTTTGCCGAGGGGCAGAGGCGTTACATAGAAAGTCTGTCCTCCTATGCCCGCCAGTTCCTGGAGCAGATGCAGAAACCCGACGTAGACCACATTGAAGGCGTCCCCCCAACCATAGCCATTGAACAGCGCACCGCTACTGCCAGCCCCCGCTCCACCGTGGCCACAGTCACGGAGATATACGACTACCTGAGGCTGCTCTTCGCCAAACTGGGTACGCCCCACTGCCCGCAGTGCGGTCAGGAAGTTGCCCGACAGAGTGCGGACGAGATAGTGGAAAGGGTGATGCAGATAGCCCCCGGTACCAGGCTGATGCTCCTGGCCCCGGTAATAAAGGGAAAGAAGGGGGAACACAAGGAGGTCTTTGAGGCCGTGAGGAAGGAGGGCTTCGTCAGGGCCAGGGTGGACGGCCTCCTGGTGGATATTACCCAGCCCATAAAACTCAGCCGTTACAAGACCCATAACATAGAGGTAATGGTGGATAGGCTCGTGATGAAAGAGGACGTCAGGGCCACACCCGACTGGGGCAGGCTCTATAACTCCATCCAGACCTGCCTGGAGGTGGGAGAGGGGATAATGATAGTCTCTCAGGAAAAGACAGTAAGCAGTAAGCGCTATGCAGTAAGCAGTAAAAAGCTGCCTACTGCTTACTCCCTACTGCCTACTGGTAAATGGCAAGACGCCCTTTACAGCCAACGCTACGCCTGCCGGCAGTGCGGTACGGGCCTTGAAGAACCGGCGCCCAGACTCTTCTCCTTCAACAGTCCCTACGGTGCATGCCCGAGTTGCGAGGGGCTTGGCTACAGGCTGGAGTTTGATGCTGACCTGATAGTCCCTGAAAAATCCTTCAGCCTCGGCCAAGGGGCAATCCATGCCCTCAGAGACTGGGGCAGTAGGATGGATGGTTACTACGAAAGGTTACTGAGGGATTCCTTCCCCACCGAGATGGATACACCCTTCAAGAAACTGTCCCGGGAGACCAGGGAGACCCTCCTTCATGGCGGTAGGGGTTTTGAGGGGGTACTGCCCCTCCTCAAGGACCTGCATTCCAGGACGGAACGGGAGGCCGTGAAAAGGAGACTGGAGTCCTACATGTGTGAGCAGACGTGCGAGGGCTGTAAAGGGGCCAGGCTCAGGCCCGAGGCCCTTGCAGTAGAGATAGGGGGTAAGAATATTGGACAGGTAGTGGGACTGGACGTCCTCCGTGCCCTCTCTACTTTAG
Source organism: Planctomycetes bacterium RIFCSPHIGHO2_12_FULL_52_36 (assembly GCA_001828545.1). GTDB lineage: Bacteria > Planctomycetota > Brocadiia > Brocadiales > Bathyanammoxibiaceae > 2-12-FULL-52-36. The sequence continues at coordinate 1,965 of MHYW01000004.1, read as the reverse complement.
ATGGATTCCAGACCCTCTTTTCTGGCGTGGAAAAGGGACGCATCGCCAGGGAGATTCTAAAGGAGATTACGGGGCGCTTGAGGTTCATGATAGAACTGGGGCTTGGCTATCTTACCCTGGACAGGATAAGTACTACCCTCTCAGGGGGAGAGGCCCAGCGTCTAAGGCTGGCCTCTCAGGTAGGCAGTGGCTTGGTGGGGGTCTGCTACGTCCTGGACGAGCCTACCATCGGCCTCCACTCCAGGGACGGTCATCGCCTCATTTCCACCCTGAAGGCCCTGCGCGACCTGGGGAACACCATACTGGTAGTGGAGCATGACGAGGAGACCATCCGCAGCGCAGACCACATAGTGGACCTCGGGCCCGGGGCCGGTGATAGAGGGGGGAGGGTGGTATCTCAAGGGTCTTTAGAGGAGATACTCAAAAAGGATAATTCCCTCACTGCCAGTTATCTCAAGGGGAGTCTAAAGATAGAGATACCTCCCAGGAGACGGAAGATAGACTGGAAGAATTGCATAGAGATAAAAGGGGCCAGAGAGAATAACCTGAAGTCAATGGACGTCAAGATACCCCTGGGGGTCTTCTGCTGCGTGACGGGTGTCTCTGGTTCGGGCAAGAGTACCCTGGTGGACCAGACCTTACAGAGGTATCTGGCCAGGGCCATTTACCGTAGCAACGTAAAGCCAGGGGCCTGTGACCGCATCCGGGGTAGCGAGAAGATAGATAAGGTAATAGAGATAGACCAGTCCCCCATTGGCCGTACACCCAGGTCTAACCCCGCCACCTACACGGGGGCCTTTACTCATATAAGGCATGCCTTCGCCCAGACCAGGGAGGCCAGGGTGAGGGGGTATGGCCCAGGACGCTTCAGCTTTAACGTCAAGGGGGGGCGCTGTGAGGGTTGTGAGGGACAGGGCATAAAACGACTGGAGATGCACTTCTTGCCCGATACCTACGTCACCTGCGACCAATGCAAGGGGAGGCGATACAACAGGGAGACCCTGGAGATAACCTATAGAGAAAAGGACGTGGCAGAGGCACTGTCCATGAGGATAGAGGAGGCCCATGAGCTCTTCAGGAACATCCCCAGGTTAGAGAGGACCTTAAGGACACTAAAGGAGGTGGGCCTGGGCTATATAACCCTGGGCCAGCCCAGCACCACCCTCTCAGGGGGAGAGGCCCAGAGGGTGAAGCTCTCTACCGAACTGGCCAAGACCCCTACGGGCAAGACCCTCTACATCCTGGACGAGCCTACTGTGGGTCTACACTTTGCAGATATACACAACCTCCTGAAGATCCTCAACCGCCTGGTGGACATGGGCAATACGGTGATAATCATTGAACACCACCTGGACGTCATCAAACAGGCGGACTACGTCATAGACCTGGGACCAGAGGGCGGAGAGGAGGGGGGAGAGGTGGTGGTGGCAGGCACGCCTGAAGAGGCGGCCAGGTGTGAGGGGTCGTATACGGGGGTGGCGCTGAGGAGGTATTTATCGGCTACTTAATACCTTCACATCACAAATTTTGTTGGAGAAAAGAGGTGGTATAGAGTGACTATGAAAAAGCTAAATCATCCCGTTACACTCTTTGCGGCAATTGAAGAATCTCAGCACGAGGCGCTCCGTTACATAGCGTATAAGGAGAAGAAATCCATTGCAGAGATAGTCCGTGAGGCACTAGAGAACTATTTAAAGGACGTCTCAAAGAAATACCTTATACCTGCTGGGAAGGCATAGACACTGCCTTCGTAGGGGCGTATTGCAATACGCCCCTACAGGTTCAATGTTATCGCCTCGCCCCTGATAAAGGCCAGCAGTTCCTCCCGCCTTTCTTTAGAGAGTTTAGGGCGGGGACAGCGTGTGAGGTTAATCCTGTGGCCGTTTTGTTCATTCCCTTTGGCAAGTTGCTCCCTGGCCTCTTTTAACCCCAGTTCTATGAGGAAGAGCCTCGCCTCTTCCTCCT
>MHYW01000003.1 GCA_001828545.1 Planctomycetes bacterium RIFCSPHIGHO2_12_FULL_52_36 | reverse complement strand
GTCCTTTAGCTCCAGGGCGTTTACCAGTGCCCTTATAGATTGGATGTATAGGGCACTCAAGGTCTTTGCCCCGTATTGCATCAGAGAGGCATTCTGCCTGCGGCTGGGGGTGAGAGAGGCAGGTATGGAGGGGGTAACGGTCGCTTCTCTTTGCCCAGGGGTGGGGTTCTCCTCAGGGGCGTCTTTTTTGTATAGCACGCGGTTTATGCCGCGCTGTTTGTCCGCATAGAGTCTCATGTCAGCATGTTCAAATAAATCCCCGGCGGAGGCAGTGTCCACCTCTGATATGCAACTGACTCCTAGACTGGCCGTAATGTTAAAGGACATCTCTCCTTCCTTAAAGACTCGTGAGATTATTAGATTGCGGACCCTTTCGGCCCCAGCCGTAGCCCTTTTGAGATGGGTATTGGGCAAGATGACGCAGAATTTTTCCCCCCCGCACCTGCCAACGATATCCACGTCGCGGGTGGAATTCTTTATGATTTTTGCTACTTCTACCAGTACCTTATCGCCTGCGACAGGGCCAAGGTCGTTAGTGATTGTCTGAAAATCGTCTATTTCTAATAGGATGATAGAGAGGGCCAGCCCCTGCTTTTGGGCCTTCGCAAATTCCAGGGAGGTGGCATCCATCAGGAATCTATGGTTGTAGAGTGAGGTCAACTCATCAATGATGGAAGGTGTGTCCAGCTTTTTGTTAGCCTTTTCTGGCCCTTGACTAGTTTCCTTTAGCATGTCTTCTCCTACGGGCCTTTAATGTAGGGGCATCCGCCTCAGGCGGACAACGTGCCCCTACTCTATTTCTTGTAAGGCAACTTTACGGTAACAGTCGTCCCTTTACCTACTTCCGAATCCACGGTCAGGTTGCCGTTATGGGTCTGGATAATCCTCCTGGACTGGGTAAGGCCCAGCCCTGTGCCCTTGTCTCCCTTGGTGCTAAAGAAGTCCTTAAAGAGGAGGGACAGGTTCTCCCTGGGTATGCCACAGCCTGTGTCGGCGACCTTGACCTCTACGGCAGAATCGGAGGCCGCGCCATGTACGGTCAGGGTACCAGCGGATGGCATGGCGTCCAAGGCATTGGAGAAGAGGTTGATGAAGACTACCTGGAGCTGTGCAAAGTCCCCCATAACCGCCGGGAGGTCGTCAGGGAGTGTCGTCACAACGTCAACGTTCTTGGAGGCTATCTTGGAAGAAACTACGTGGAGACCCTGGTCTACGACCTCTTTCAGGTTTACTGGTTTTAGTTCTGTCTTTTGTACCTTGGCCAGCTTCAGCAGGTTCTTAGTCACCTCCTCACACTTGGTGGCAGAGTCCTTTATGCGGAGGAGACTATCCTTTAAGGTCTTTTGGTCAAAGTTGTTGCTATCTACCTTTCTAAGGAGCATGTCCACGTAGAGGACGATGCCTGCAAGCGGGTTGCGGACGGCGTGGACAAAGGTACCGGCCAGGTTACCTACTGTGGCCATATTCTGGGCCTCCAGCAGGCGGAGTTTGGTCTTTTCCACCGCATGCTCCAGTGCCCTCTCCCTGGTTATGTCCCGGAATATCTCCAGGGCGGCACGGGTGCCATCCGCTTGTTGGACAAAGGGGTGGGCGAAGCAGGCGAAGGTTACCCCTTTTGGGGTATGGACAGTTGCTGACTGACGGGTGTTACACTTTATGGCCTCCCCGGAGAGGCAGGGTTCACAGTGTGACGTCCTGCCCCAGAAATGGTAGCAGGGGCGCTGAAGGGCATCGGGGAATATCTTATGGAGCTCTTCGTTCTGGTACAGGACCTTATTACTCTCCGGGACTACTACCCTTATAAAGGTCCCCCCGGTCGTAAGTGCCGTTACCAGCACACCGGAATCAATTCTTAACTCCTGAGCAGCAATCATTTGACTTCCTACTTTCTCCTGCCTTTAATGGACGAGGTGTAAGTCGGTAGTAAGGGCCTTTCTTACCTTTTCCAGGACATCATTGTCAGCAGGGAGGGCCCTTCTTTACCTTTTCCACTAGGCGTCTACGGTGAGGGCCTTCCTTACCTTCTCAATGGTCTTTTCCACTGCCTCTTTGCGGTTGGTAGCCCAACGGTCTATGGAAGAGAAGAGCTCCTCGCTATGAATTGGTTTCTCAATAAAATCAAAGGCTCCTAGCCTTACTGCCCTCAGGATGACGTCCGTGGTCCCATAGGCACTAACGAAGACTATGCTTACGTCTTTATCTAGCTCCCTTGCCCTCTGGGCCACCCTCAGGCCATCCATGTCCGGAAGGTTATAGTCCAGGAGTATGAGGTTATAGGCCTTCTCCATCAACTTCTCCAGACCCGCCCCCCCCGTCTCACATGCGTCTACTTCATGGCCATGCTCTGTAAGGATAGTGCTTAACGCAAACCTTATAGGCTCTTCGTCGTCTACGATAAGTATCCTTTTTGCAGAGGGCGTATTTTTGTTATTGGACATTATCAATTTCTCCTTTCTCAATGGTGCCTTGTAATGTCCCACTTTTACCAGATTAAGGTGCGGACATCAATATTTTTTCTAACCTAAGTGTGCTACACCAGCAAAATTCACAAATGGCGTGCCAAAGGGTAGATAAAGGTAGTACATAATACTATTGGCAGGCCAGTATATGAAATATCTCTTTGTGGAAAAGGGGCTTAGGCATTTTGTAAGACCGATTTTATTGGGAGGCCTGTGGGGGTATCTGGATGCGCCCCACGTAAAACCTACATTTTTTGTAGCTCTCAAGCACATTTCGTGTAGCAAAGAATGGCGAGCAGATGTCCCTACTGGTCAAGGTCACTGAGAAGGGCCTTCTTTACCTTTTCCAGGGTCTTTTCCGCTGCCTCTTTACGTTTGTTACACCAGCGGTCTAAAGAAGAGAAGAGGTCCTCACTGTGGATGGGTTTCCTAATAAAATCAAATGCCCCCAACCTTACTGCCCTCCCGATGACGTCCGTAGTCCCATAGGCACTGATAAAGACTATACTCACGTCTTTATCTAGCTCTCTTGCCCCCTTTTTGCACTTGAAAGCCTACGTACCCAGGTGTAAGCTCTTGTTTTAGCCCTCGGTCTTCACTGTAGGGGCGACCCGCCCTACACCACAAGGGTGCAGGGCAAAGATATAGGATAAAGCCCTGTACCTGATTGGTACAGGGGCGGGTCGCCCTACTAACTGCCGATGGCCATCGGGTGTACCTTTCAACGGTCTGATTCTTATGATATACACAGTCACCCTCAACCCTGCCCTTGATAGGGCGGTCTTCGTAGAAGAGTTAAAATTTGATGACCTGAACCGCATAAAGGTTGAGGCTACCTATGCGGGCGGGAAGGGCATAGACGTCTCCAGGGCCATAAAAGAACTAGGTGGCCACAGCATTGCCCTGGGCCTTGTGGGGGGGTTTAGTGGGCTTGAACTCCAGGGGCGTCTCATCAATGAGGGTATTACCTGCGATTTTGTCACGATAGCTGAGGAGGTCCGTACCAATATCATAGTAAAGGATTGTTCAACTAAAAAGCAGATGCTCCTCAGTGCCCCTGGTCCGGAGGTGAGACCCCAGGACGTGGCCGCCATTTACAACAAGGTTGCACGTCTGTGTCCAGCCCCCAGCTTTGTAGTCATGGGGGGTAGTCTCCCCAGGTGTATAACCCCCAATATTTACGCCCAGTTCATAAAAGTAGTCGTCAATCAGGGGGGCAAGGCCGTCCTGGATGCCGATGATGAACCCCTGAGGTTGGGTCTTGAGGCCAAACCCCATGTCATTAAACCCAATATCCATGAATTGAGCAGGCTGGCAGGGAGGGATGTAAAGGGCCTGAGGGATATCCTCTCCATCGCAAGAGGACTTAATAGGGCAGGGGTAGAGATTGTGGTTGTAACGCTTGGAGAAAAGGGGTTGGTCCTGGTCAGCGAGGGGATTGCAGTCCATTGTACCCCACCGAGGGTAAGGGTAATCAGTGCCGTTGGCGCTGGGGACTCTGCCCTTGCGGGGCTGGTGCTGAGCCTGGCAGAGGGGAGGTCTCTAAAGGAGGCCGCCGTATTTGCTACCGCCGCAGGCACCGCCGCCACGCTCTCCCCCGGCACCGAACTCTGCCACAAGGAGGATGTAGAGAGACTTGTGCCCAGGATAAAAGTCAGGGAACTGTGAGGTATGTAGCTAGTAGCTAGTAGCTAGTAGCCAGTAGCTAGTAGCTAGCACACAGGGATAAGGATTTTCCCTGGCTACTGACTACTGGCTACTGTTTATTAGAGGGTCCCGATAGCCATGCTAGAACACTTCTTCCAGCCACGCTCCATAGCGGTAATAGGGGCGGCCAGGGAGGAATACAAACTCGGCCACGGCATCTTAAAGAACATCCTCCAGTACGGCTTCCCGGGAAAGGTCTATCCAATCAACCCCAAGGCGGACAGTATCCTGGGCCTGAAGGCCTACCCCAGTGTGAAGGTGGTGGAGGATAGCGTGGAACTGGCAGTACTGGTACTCCCCGCCGAACTCTGCCTCCAGGCCATAGATGAGTGCGGACAGAAGGGTATAGACTCCGCCGTTATAATAAGCGGCGGTTTTAAGGAGAGTGGCAGAGAGGGGGCCGAAAGAGAGAGGGAACTATCCAGGCTGGCAAGGAATCACCGTATCAGGGTCATAGGGCCTAACTGCCTTGGGGTGATTAACACCTATCAGAGACTCAATGCCACCTTTGCCGCCAATCCTCCCCCAAGGGGGGACATCGCCTTCTTCTCCCAGTCTGGGGCCATCTGTACTGCCATCCTGGACTGGGCGCAGACCCAACACATGGGCTTCTCCAAATTTGTGAGTATGGGGAACAATATGGACATAAGCGAGGTGGACCTCCTGGAGGCCTTCGCAGATGACCCTGAGTGCCGGGTAATCCTTGGCTACATAGAGGGGATAAAGGACGGCAGGGCCTTTATGGAGGTGGCAAGGCGGGTGACCAGGAAGAAGCCTGTGATTATTATCAAGTCAGGGAGCACGGGGGCGGGTGCCAGGGCCGTAAGCTCTCATACGGGCAGTCTCGCCGGCTCGGACAATGCCTTCAGGGCCGCCTTCAAACAGTCGGGTGTCCTGAGGGCAGAGACCCTAGAAGACCTCTTCAGCATAGCCCATGCCTTGAGCACCCAGGAGATTCCCGTGGGGCCTCGGGTGGCCATCTTTTCCAATGCGGGTGGGCCAGCCATCCTGGCCGCCGATGCCGTTGAACGTTCCAGCCTCCGCATGGCCTCCTTCTCCAGAGAGACCGTAGATAGCCTGAGGGCATGTCTCCCCCCTATTGCCAGTTTATATAACCCAGTGGATATTACGGGGGGCGTTAAGGAAGACATATATCGTGTGGCCATGGAAAAGGTACTTCAGGATGAAGGCGTACAGGGGGTAATTGCCATAAATGCCCCTCAGGCAGTCATAAAGGGGGAGGAGGTGGCCAGGGTGGTTGGAGAACTCTCCAGGAAGTTCAGGAGTAAGACAGTAATAGCCACCTTCATGGGGGGGCCGACCATGGAGACGGCAGTAGAGGTATTGGCCCAGCATCAGGTGCCCAATTATCCCTTTCCAGAGAGGGCAGTAGCCGTGCTGGAGGCCATGCACCTCCAGAGACAGTGGATGGAAAGGTCTCCGGAGCGTCCACTGGACTTTAGCGGAGACAGACGGACGGTGGAAGAGGTATTACGGAAGGCCCGCCAGGAGGGGCACCTTAACCTGGCAGAGGCGGAGGCAAGACAGGTCATCGCCGCCTATGGGTTTTCACTGCCCAGGAGTCTCCTTGTTACCGATAAGGATTCAGCCATCAGGACGGCCCAGG
>MHYW01000002.1:13357-14950 GCA_001828545.1 Planctomycetes bacterium RIFCSPHIGHO2_12_FULL_52_36 | reverse complement strand
GCAGTGCCTTCTTTAGAATCAATTACCCTTACCTTGTAATCCACCAGATGGGTCTCCTTTATGCAGGGATAGTGCCTCTCCAGTGCCTTCCTTAGGGCGGCATCCAGGGCATTCACGGGGCCTTCCCCTTCGGCCACCGCAAGCTCTTTCTTTCCATTGACCTTCACCTTTACTGTCGCCTCCGTTACTGGCCTCCCCTCCTGCTTTTCCACAATGGTCCTGTAGCCCTCCAGGTCAAAGAAGCTCTTGTGTTTACCCATGAGCTTCTTTACCAGTATCTCAAAGGAGGCCTCTGCAGACTCGTAGTGGTACCCCTGGTTCTCCCTCTCCTGTACCTCTTTTAGTATCTTTCTGGCGAATTCCTTGTCATGGGTGATGTTGTATCTATCTGTCTTGGCCAGGATGGTGGAGCTGCCTGATAGCTCGGAGAGGAGTATCCGCCGTTCGTTACCTACCGCCTCAGGGGAGATATGTTCATAGGTGGCCTCGTGCTTTCTCACGGCGTCTACGTGCAGGCCCCCTTTGTGGGCAAAGGCGCTGGGGCCTACAAAGGGCTGGTTAGGCTGGGGGGTGAAGTTGGATACCTCATTGACGTATCTTGAGACCTCGGTGAGTTTCTTTAGCCTCTCGGGTGACAGACACGGATAGCCAAACTTTAGCACCAGGTTGGGGATGATGGAGCAGAGGTTGGCGTTGCCGCATCGTTCTCCAAAGCCATTGATGGTCCCCTGGACGTGTCTTGCCCCGGCCGTTACTGCCGCAAGGGTGTTGGCTACTGCAAGTTCGCCGTCGTTATGGGCATGGATGCCCAGGGGGGTCTTCACATGACTTTTGGCCTTCTTGACTATCTCTTCTATCTCTCCAGGTAAACTCCCGCCATTGGTATCACAGAGGACCAGGGTGTTTGCCCCGTACTCCTCTGCAGTCTTCAGCACCTTGAGGGCGTAGTCTGCGTTATTCTTGTAACCCTGGAAGAAGTGTTCTAAATCAACGAAGACCACCCTTCCATTGGCCGCCAGGAAGTGGATGCTATCGGACAGCATCTTGAGGTTTTCCTCCAGGGAGACCCTTAGCACCTCTTTGACGTGGAGGTCCCATGCCTTGGCCACGATGGTTACGGTCCGGGTCTCGGCCTTCAGCAGGGCCTGGAGTCCAGGGTCTTCTTCTGCCTTCTTATCTGCCCTGCGGGTACTGCCGAAGGCTACCGGGAGGGCATGACTTAATGGGTGTGAAAGGAGTTCCTTGAAGAAATTTCTGTCCTTTGGGTTAGCGGCGGGGTACCCTCCTTCAACGTAGTCCACCCCCAGTTCATCCAGCTTCAGGGCAATGCTGAGTTTGTCCTGTAGGGAGAAGGAGACCCCTTCGGCCTGGGAGCCGTCTCTGAGGGTGGTATCGTAGATTATTACATTTTTCATGGTATGCAAGAACTAGGGTCGGAAAGTAAGGGGTAGGGGGTGGGGGATAGGGAGTAGCAATCTTTTTACTACTCCCCACTCCCTACTCCCTATCCCCTAGCTTCTAACCCCTGTTTTTTCCCCCACTTTGTGGAGTTCAAAGGCCCTGTGGACGGCCTTCAGTGCCCGTTCTGCCTGT
>MHYW01000002.1:0-13351 GCA_001828545.1 Planctomycetes bacterium RIFCSPHIGHO2_12_FULL_52_36 | reverse complement strand
CCCACTTTGTGGAGTTCAAAGGCCCTGTGGACGGCCTTCAGTGCCCGTTCTGCCTGTGCCTCATCAATGACGCAGGAAATCTTTATCTCAGAGGTGCTTATCATCTGTATGTTTACCCCTTCCTGGGCAAGGGCACTGAACATCTTCTCTGCCACCCCGCAGTGGCTCCTCATGCCTATCCCCACCACGGAGAGTTTGGCTATCTTACTATCGGCGCTGACCTCCTGGGCCTGGAGTTCTTCCTTCATCTTTCTGGTTGCCTCCATGGCCTCCCGGAGGTCGCCCTTGGGGACGGTGAAGGTGATGTCCGTCATCCCATGGGAACCGATGTTCTGTATAATCACGTCTACATTTATATTGCACCGGGCCAGTTCTCCGAATAGCCTGGCCGCCACCCCTGGCCTATCTGGCACGCCTCTGAGGGTTATCTTGGCCTCGTCCCTGGTAACTGCCGCACCGCTTACTACGATATCCTCCATATCTTTTGCCTCCTGACAAACAAGGGTCCCCTCAGAGTCATTATAACTGGGCCTTACCCTGAAAGGCACGTTGTATTTTTTGGCAAACTCTACGCTCCTGGCCTGCATCACCTGTGCCCCCAGGCTGGCCAGTTCCAGGAGTTCGTCATAAGAAATCCTCTCCAGCTTGCTGGCATCGGGCACTATCCTCGGGTCTGCCGTATAAATACCCGCTACGTCCGTGAAGATGTCGCACATATCCGCCTTGAGTATGGCGGCCAGGGCCACGGCCGTGGCGTCTGAACCCCCACGTCCCAGGGTGGTAATGTTATTATAGGCGTCTATCCCCTGGTAGCCGGCCACCACGACTACCCGCCCTTTGTCCAGCTCCTCCCGTATCTTTTTGGTGTCTATCTTCATGATTCTGGCCTTTGTGTGGCGACTGTCTGTGACGATGCCTACCTGCCCACCGGTGAAGGATATGGCCTCGCACCCTAAGGCATGGATGGCCATGGCCATAAGTGCGATGGAAATCTGCTCCCCGGTGGAGACCAGCATGTCTATCTCCCTGGCAGAGGGTCTTTCGGTAATCTGGTGGGCCAGGCCAAAGAGTTCGTCCGTAGTGCGGCCCATGGCAGACACCACCACCACCACCTGGTTGCCCTCCTTGTGGGCCTGTGCTACCCTCAGTGCGGCCCGCTTTATCTTCTGGGCGTCGGCCACCGAGGTACCGCCGAATTTTTGGACGATGAGGGGCATTTTTCTCAAAACCTTGTTAGAGGTATTTTCTAAACTCCTCCAGAAGGCTCTAGGTATAACTCTATAGCCTCTTTAATGTTCGCAAGGGCTTCCTCTACAGTATGCCCCCAAGTACCATAGCCAGGAAGGACAGGTACTTTTGCATGAAAGCCATCTCCGTCAGGTTCTATTATTACTTTAAACCTCATATTTCTCACTTCATCTTATCAACCGTAAACAAATGTCAAAACTAAATTTACAACAGAAGGGAAATATTGTCAACGTAGGAACTCACTTCTCGGCAAACCTCTCCCCCAGCGCCTTTGACTTCAGCGTGGCGGCCTCCACGGCGGCAATGAGGGAGGCTCGGACGGCCCCTTTCTCAAGTACCTGTAACCCTTCTATGGTGGTGCCTCCGGGGGAGGTGACTATGTCCCTTACCTGTCCTGGCTGGTAGCCGCTGAGTATCATCTTTGCTGCCCCAAGCAGGGTCTGGGCGGCTAGTTGGGTGGAGACCTCTCTAGGCAGGCCCATCTTCACCCCGCCATCCGATAGGGCATCAATTATCAAGGCCGCATAGGCAGGGCCACTACCACTGAGGCCCGTTACGGCATCCAGGTATTTCTCCTCCACCTTAAAGGCCTTCCCCACTGCACCCAATACCTTTTCTACAAGGAGGGCGTCTTCCTTTGTGGCACTCTTGCCCAGACAGTAGCAGGAGGCCGCCTCTGACACCATGCAGGCGGCGTTGGGCATGACCCTTACGACCCTGCAGTCAGGTTTGAGGCAGTCCTCCAGAAAATGGATGGGTATACCTGCCGCAATGCAAATCAGGAGGTGTCCCTCAGGGCTTACCCCTTCTCTTATCCGGGAGAGGACGTTTTTTGCGTCCTGGGGTTTTACTGCCAGGAGGATGCACCCTGCTTTTTCGGGTACGTCCCCACCTTTGGTAACAAATTTTACCCCCAGCTCCTTCACCAGTTCCTTACAGCGGGCCTCGTTAATATCATTAATTACAAAATCTTCAGCCCTTGCGAGGCCTGCCTTGAGGATACCCCTCAGGAGGGCCTCCCCCATCTTCCCTGCACCGATAAGGCCAAAACCTTCTCTAATCATGCGTTTCTCCTGAAATTTCGGAATGCTGAACCGCAGGCTAATCCGCCTCAGGCGGACTGCGGCTACATTTTTACCCTCATCCCCTGGGCCATCTTTATCTCCCTGGCATGGTTCACCGTCCAGGCAGTGCGATGGGTCACCACGTCAATGAGCGTACTGGCAGAGGGGAGGCCCGTCCCGCTCTTCTTAGCCCCTCCGAAGGGGAGGTGTACCTCCGCCCCTATTGTGGGCAGGTTCACGTAGCCCAGTCCGTACTCGCACCTCTCTCTAATCTCCCTGGCCTTGCGGTAGTCTTCCGTAATTACCGAGACTACCAGCCCGTAGTCCGTATCATTATGTACCGCTATGGCCTCCTCCAGGTCTTTTACGGGGATGATAGCCACGTGGGGACCAAATACCTCTTCTTTCAGTACCACACTCTTCGGGTTAGGTTTTGTCCTATAAACAAAAGGTGACAGGAAATATCCCTTGTCATATTGCGGCCCTTTTAGCCTGCCTCCGTCCAGGAGCACCTCTACCCCCTCTTTCTTGGCCAGTTCGTTATACTGGAGGATTTTATTCATCTGGGTCTCGTTTATCACTGGGCCTGTAAAATTGTCAGGGTCAAGGGGGTCGCCAATCCTCATCCTTTTGGTGGTCTCCACGAAGCGTTTCTGGAATTCTTTTACCACCCTGGTATGGACAATCAGGCGGCTGGCCGCAGTGCATCGCTGTCCAGAGGTCTTAAAGGCACTGATGACCGAGGCATTGACGGCCAGTTCTACGTCTGCATCGTCCAGTACGATGATGGCATTCTTTCCCCCCATCTCGCAGGCGCACATCCTGTCCGTCAGTTCGGCAGAGACCTTCCTTATCTGCTGGCCTACCTCTGCCGAGCCGGTAAAGAGGAGTACTACCACTTTAGGATGCCTTACTATGGGCATCCCCACCTTCTCCCCACTGCCGTGGAGCATGTTTATGACCCCGGGCGGTATCCCTACCTCCTGGAATGCCTCCATTAGTTTCTGTGCGGTACAGGGCGTCTCCCTGGAGGGTTTGAACACCACGGTATTGCCTTCCAACAGGGAGGGGCCTATTAGCCATAGGGGTATTGCGAAGGGGAAGTTCCAGGGCGTGATGACCCCTATAACGCCCTTGGGCCTCCTGCGCATAAAGGAGTCCTTCTCCGCAATCTCAGAGGAGACTACGTCCCCGAAGGGCATCCTGGAGGTGCCAAACACGTACTGTAACATGTGTATGCCTTCGGTGACCTCTGCCCTGGCCTCGGTGATGCTCTTCCCCTGTTCCCTGGCCAGGAGGGTGGAGAGATTTTCCTTCTCCCTCTTTAGTACCTGGACGAGGTGGTCTATGTACTCCCCCCTGCGTATCCTGGAGAGGGCCCTCCACTGCGGGTAGGCGAATCCGGCGGCGTCTATGGCCCTTTCAATATCCTTTTGCTCCGATTGCGGGAAGACCCCCAGGAGTTCGTCCATACTGGCAGGGTTCCTCTTCTCAAAGGTCTCTCCCTTTGCCTCTATGAACTCTCCACTTATGAAATTTTTCCCTTGAATCATTGCGGATTACTTCCTAGTATTGCCATTCCAGAGACAGTAATATATAAAAAAGGCGGGAAGATGACCAGTAAAAAAGGCACTCTGCCAAACATCTGGGAAAGGTCAATTAGACATGAAAAACAATCCAACACAGCACGTAGAGTATTATGCTGAGCTCAGGGCATTTCTTGAGGGGTCAAACGAATCTGAGGTTACCAGGGGCCACCTCAGGAAAATCCTAGAAAAGAGGCTCCAGGGTATCCCTAAAGATTATGATTTTAGCGTGCTGGACGTAGGGTGCAGTGATGGTGAGATGATTCTGCCCCTGGTTGCAGAGTTAAGGGAGAAACTGCCCAGATTAAAATACGTTGCACTTGAACCAGAGACGTCGGCCTTTAAAAGGTTAGTAGAGGGGATTAAGAAACAAGGTCTCAATTTTATTCAACCCGTTAATAAACCCGTAAAGGAGTACCTGAAGACCGTCAAGGGGAAAGAGGGGTTATTTGACTTTGTACTATTTTCCGAGAGTTTTTACTATTTCCCCCAGGTGGAATGGGATGATATCTTTTCCGATACGCTCCGCCTCCTCAGACCCAACGGGTTTGCCATGGTGATCATTGAATCCCTGGAAGGGCAGGCGTACAAGCTCTACGACCTGATTACGTCCGGCAGGGCCGACGTATTGGAATTTGGCTATCCGTACTACGCCGAGCATGCTGAACGATTTTTAACTGGTAAGGGTATCCGCTTTGAAACGGAGCGGTTCCCCATCTACATTTTTGTAAAAGACGACGAACAAAAGCTCACCAGATTCGTCAGGACGTTGGCTTTTATCTACCACACGTTCCCAGAAAAGATACTTACGAATTATAGAGAGCCGGTGGAAAAATTCATGGAAGAATGCAAGGGTGATGGCCAGTATGCCTTAGAGAACGTAGTCAAGATTATTACCTTTGCTAAGAGTAGGCAGTAAGGGATTTGAGGTTTCGGATTTTAGATTTCTAGATTTTAAATCCTTAAATCTAAAATCACGAAATCTAAAATCATACAATCTAAAGTCAACGGAGGCACTCATGGATTTTGAGCTGACCCAGGAACAACGTCTCGTAAGAGAGATGGCAAGGAAGTTTGCGGACGAGGAGATAGTGCCCGTGGCCAGGGAGAACGACATGCAGTGCCACTTCCCCAGGGAAATCCTCCAGAAGATGGCCCCTCTGGGTCTACTGGGGACTATCATCCCAGAGGAGTACGGTGGGGCGGGGCTGGACTTTATCAGCCATGCCATCGTTACGGAGGAGATAGGCAGGGGATGCAGTTCAGTAAGGACGACCCTCTCCGTGCAGGTCTCGCTGGTAGAGCTCTTAATCCTCAACTGGGGTACAGAAGAACAAAAGAAGAACTACCTCCCTCGCCTCTGCCGCGGAGAGGTTATCGGGTGCTTTGGCCTGACAGAACCCAATGCCGGTAGCGACGTGGCCAGTGTGGGCACCTCGGCCGTACGCAACGGGGATAAGTGGGTTCTCAATGGCGCCAAGACCTGGATAACCAATGCCGGGGTGGCGGATATCGCCATTATAATTGCCCGCATAGCCGGGACGAAGAAACACGAAGGGCTTACGGCCTTCATAGTGGAGCGGGATAAGGTGCAGGGTTATGAGACCCGTAACATAGAGAACAAGTTGGGCCTCAGGGCCTCTAATACTGCGGAGATAATCCTCCAGGACTGTGCCGTACCAGAAGGGGCAGTATTGGGGGGTGTGGGGGATGGTTTTAGACTGGTAATGAGCGGACTGGATAACGGCAGGTTCAGCGTGGCCGCAGGATGTGTGGGCACCTGTCAGGCCTGCATTGACGCCAGCGTCTCTTATGCCAGAGAGAGGGTACAATTTGATAAACCCATAGGTTCCTTTCAGCTCGTACAGGACATGGTTGCCAGGATGGTGGTGGAGACCGAGGCGGCAAGACTCCTGGTGTACAGGGCCGCCCATGTAAAGAACAAGGGGGGAAAGAGCACCCTTGAGACCTCCATTGCCAAATATTTTGCCTCTGAGGCCGCCCAGAGGGTTACCTACATGGCCCTGCAGATACACGGCGGCTACGGCTACTCCAACGAATTCCCCGTAGAACGCCACTACCGGGATGCAAGGGTGTCCACCATATACGAAGGCACCTCCGAGATACAGAAACTCATTATCGGCAGGGAGACGCTGGGCCTGAAGGCATTCACCTAACTACTTTGGGTTTCAAGTTCAAAGGGTTCAAGCGTTCAATCATTAAACCTTTAAACCCTTAAGCCCTTGAACTCTTTATTCGGCATGACGCCCACCAGGGAGATATTCTGGAACGTAGTACACCATCAGTGGATGTACGCCCTCTTTGCCCTCTCACTCGTCTTTTTTCTCTACGGTCTTTATCACAGATACCTGTTATGGTCTAAGGGCAGGCCAGTAGGGGCAACCCTTGCGGTTGCCCAAGACGATGGGGCTGGGACAAGACCTGGGCAGGGGCAATCCGCCCGAGGCGGACCCCTACAGGCCCTCTGGCTCATCCTCAGCCATAAAGAGATACTCAGCGAGAGATGGCCAGGGGTCATTCATGGACTCATATTCTTTGGATTCCTTGCCCTATTTATAGGCACCTGCCTGGTGGCCGTTCAGGTGCATCTCCACTGGCCCATCCTTTACGGAAGATTTTACCTGTATTATTCTCTGACGTTAGACCTCTTCGGTGGCCTGATGCTCCTGGGGATACTACTGGCCTCTTACAGGCGATACCTGACAAGGCAGATATATCTTAAAAACAGGGTAGACGATGCCATAATCCTGGGCCTGTTATTTCTCATCCTCGTTACCGGCTTCCTTATAGAGGGTTCAAGGATTGCCTTCTTAAACCCTCCCTGGGAGACCTGTTCCCCGATTGGGTATATGATTGCCGGGGTGTTAGAGACCCTGGTGGGAGAGTCTGGACTAAAAGGTCTGCACAGGGACCTGTGGTGGTTTCACCTGTGTCTGGCCATGTCCTTTATAGCCTACATACCTTACTCCAAGCTCTTGCATCTCTTCACTACTCCTTTGAATCTGTTTCTACGCCCAGCCGGCCCCAGGGGTGCCCTGACTCCCATAGATTTTGAGGGCGTAGGGGCGACCCGCCGGGTCGCCCCTACAGAGGAGGTCTTCGGGGCCATCAGCCCGAAGGACTTTACATGGAGGCAACTCCTGGACGTGGATGCCTGCATGAGGTGCGGCAGGTGTGATGCCTATTGCCCGGCCACGTTGAGCCAGAAACCCCTCAGCCCCCAGAAGGTTATACTTGATATACGAGGGCAGCTGGAGAGGGATGCTTCCGCACCCCTGATGGGGGGCAGAATAGACCCGGCGGAGGTATGGTCCTGTACCGCCTGCCTGGCCTGCCAGGAGGCCTGTCCTGCCGGGATAGAACACCTGCAGAAGATTGTTGATTTGAGGCGTGGACACGGGCTTATGCTGGGCAAGTACCCCCCGGAGATTATTAGGACCATAAAGAATATAGAAACCAGCGGAAATCCTTACGGCTTCAGCCAGGAAAAGAGAGAGGACTGGGGGGAGGGTCTGGGCATAAAGGTCTTACGTAATGTAGGGGCACGGCGCGCCGTGCCCCTACTGTTCTGGGTAGGCTGTGCGGGGGCCTTTGATGAGAGGAACCAGAGGGTGGTTAGGGCCTTTGCAGGGTTTTTGCAGAGAGTAGGGGTAGATTTTGCCATCCTGGGGAGGGAAGAGAGGTGTAATGGCGACCCCTTGAGGAGGGTGGGCAATGAGTTTGGGTTCCAATCCCTGGCCAGGGAGAATATTGAGACCCTGAAGAGATACAACGTTAAGGAGATAGTTACCTGTTGCCCCCACTGCCTTAATACGCTCAGGAATGAGTATCCCCAATTTGGGGGAGGTTTCCAGGTCTGGCACCATACGCAGTTTATGGAACGGTTCTTGCCCCATTTAGCAGTAGGGGCGACCGGCCGGTCGCCCCTACACCAAGGAAAGGAAATCATTACTTATCATGACCCCTGTTATCTGGGGCGGCACAACGGGATTTATGATGCCCCGAGGAACCTGCTTGTAGGGGCGACCCGTCGGGTCGCCCCTGCTTGGGGGTTTAAAGAGATGGAGAAGAACAGGAACAAGGGCTTCTGCTGTGGGGGTGGAGGCGGACACATGTGGATGGAGTTAAGACTCGGCCAGAACATTAACGAAATGCGTACCGAGCAGGCCCTTGATACCGGGGCTAATATCATTGCCACCGCCTGTCCTTTCTGCCTGACCATGCTTACTAACGGAGTAAAGGCAAAGAATGTTGACACCATAGAGGTGATGGACATTGTAGAGATAATAACAGGTAGATAGTAGCCAGTAGGGGCGGGGCTTGCCCCCGCCCTAGTAGGCAGTAGACAACCACTTACTGCCTGCTGTATACTGTCCGCTACTTTATGCTATCTACTACCTATTACCCGCTTTCCGCCCCGGGCGGAGAAGTAGGGGCACGTTGCAACGTGCCCCTACAAACTATAGAGATAAGTCCCCATTGTGATACGGTGACGGCATTTCAACGCCTCTTAGGCGGACACCCCCGGCACCTCTTCTTCCTGGACAGTGCCCTCAGGCAACACGGCCTATCCCGCTACTCTCTCCTGGGGTGTCAGCCCTTTCTCGTGTTAAAGAGTAAAGGGACTAATATCACCGTGGAGGACGGTACCGGGGTCCCACAGGAGAGGGAGGGCAACCCCTTTGAGGTATTGCGCTCCTACCTCAAGACCTTCAAAAACGTAGGGGCGTATTGCAATACGCCCCTATCTACAAACCTGCCACCCATCTGCAGGGCAGGGATGGCCGCGGGTTACCTGGGATACGACCTGCATCACTTCCTGGAATGCCTCCCCAAAAATGCCATAGACGACCTGGAATTTCCAGATATGTATTTCGGATTCTATGATAAATTTGTCGTCTATGACCACAAAGAGGGTAGATGTTTTCTGGTTGGGAGAAATCTGGAGGACGGCATACGGGAATTTAATGCCTTTGTCGGAAGTCCGCCTCAGGCGGATGCCACCCGGTCTGCCCCTGCTAAAAGGAAGTGCCGTATAAAGGGAAACTTTACTAAAAGGAGATACCTGGAGGCCGTAAGGCGGGCAAAGGAATATATTGCCAGAGGAGATATATATCAGGTGAACCTGTCTCAACGGTTTCAGACGGAGCTGGATTGTGCACCCCACGAGTTATACTTGAGATTGAGGGAGATAAACCCCGCCCCTTTTTCTGCCTATCTCCAGTTTGGGGATAACGTCATAATAAGTTCCTCCCCGGAGAGGTTCCTCAAGGTGGAGTCGGGGCGTGTGCAGACCTGCCCAATCAAAGGCACAAGGCCGAGGGGAGCAGACCCTTCCTCTGACCAGAGACTCATGGAAGAACTCCTCCACAGTACCAAAGACAACGCCGAACTCACCATGATTGTGGACCTGGAGAGGAATGACCTGGGGAAGGTATGCAATTACGGTTCAGTAAAGGTGCTGGAGAAAAAGAGACTGGAGGCCCACCCCACGGTCTTCCATCTGGTTGCTACCGTAGGAGGAGACCTCTATCCTAAATACGACCTGGTAGACCTCTTGAAGGCTGCCTTTCCCGGTGGCTCGGTGACGGGTGCACCAAAAATCAGGGCAATGGAAATCATTGACGAACTGGAACCCACCTCAAGGAGCGTCTACACGGGGGCTATAGGCTACATAGGCCTTGACGGCTCAATGGACCTGGCCATCGCCATCAGGACCTTTTTAATAAAAGGTCATTCTGCCTCCTTCCAGGTAGGGGGTGGCATTGTGGCAGATTCTCGGCCAGAAGAGGAATATCAAGAGACACTGTTTAAGTCCAGGGCGCTTGTAGAATCCCTTGTAGGGGGTGGTCCTGCCACTCACGGATACCGAGGATAGGATGCCTGAGAGACGAAGCAGTCAGCAAACAGTCCGCCTAAGGCAGAGTAGACAGGGAAGACCTTTATTCCTGTATGCTGTCTATTGTCTACTGTCTATTTTGTTGGCAGTGTCCGCCTTGGGTGAATTACCCACCCAAGGTGTAGCGGCCCCTGCCATCCAGGAGGAAAACTTTGCCGGGTGGGGAGAAGAGGTAATGGAATTACTGGGTCAACTCCAGGAAGGACCTCCCAAATCCCTCCACGACTTCCAGGAAGAAATGGTCCCCCTGGAAGACGCTGTCAACGACAAATCTCAAGGGGTTATCCATCAGATAGAAGGGGCCACCCTGGCACTTGGGAAGGGTGAGGCCCAACTGAAGGCATACAAGCATAAAGAGGCCAATGCAAACCTTAGAAAGTCAGCCAGTGGATACGAACTTGCCATAAAGGGTCTGTCGGAATCTACCTCAGGCGGACTGCCGCAGAATCCCTCCTTAGAGGCTATGGTCTGGTACAACCTGGGACACGTCTACACGCACCTTGCGGAATGGGCGAGGGCAGAGGAGACCCTTCTTAAGGCAATGGGCATACAGAAGCTCTCCGGAAAGGAAAAAGACCTTGCCAATACCTATAATAGCCTTGGCATTGTAGCCTTAAAGAGGGGGGACAAGGCGTCAGTTATACATTACTTTGAGGAAAGCATCAGTTTGGCAAGACGGACAGGCTTCCCCCAGGTGGAGGCGGCCTCCCTGGGGAACATGGGGGTAGTTTATTATCTTAAGGGTAACCCGAAGAAGGCGTTGCAGTCTTACGAGGCGGCCATAAAGATTCAACGGAAGCTGGGCTATCGCCCATGGGAGGCCAAATATCTCTCCAGCCAGGGTTTCATCTATCACCTCCAGGGCAAACTGGAGCAGGCCCTCCACGCCTATAAAATGGCCCTGAGAATAAATCGGGAGATTGGCAACAAGAGGGAAGAGGCCAGCAACCTGGGCAGTATGGGGGTCATTTATAATTTTCAGAGAAAGCCGGAAGAGTCCCTTGATGCCTATGCGACGGCCTTAAATATCCACAGGGATATGGGACTCCGCAGTGAAGTGACAAAAGACCTGAGTAACATAGGTATAGTATATCAATCCCAGGGGAGACTGGAAGATGCCCTGAATGCATACAAAGAATCCCTGCAGATTCACAAGATGTTACACGATCTCAGGGGGGAGGCTAAGGACCTGAACAACGTTGCAGTAATCTACCAGGCACAGGGTAAGATGGAGGAGGCCCTTGCGGCTTACGAAGAGGCCTATAACCTCTTCCAGTTTATAAAGTCCCCCGTTGAGTTAGAGGTCGTAAAGGGGAACATAGCCAGGATAAAGGCCCAGTTGGAGGGCAGGGCCACTCCCGATTCCGGCAAGGGGAAAAAGTAGTAATGGGTACGGAGTCTCCGGGCGCTCCTGATAAGAGGGCTGCCTCACTCCATGTCTTTTTCAACGGTGATATGGTACTCGAGGAAGAAGCCCTGGTCTCTGTACGGGATAGGGGGTTCCTTTATGGAGACGGGGTCTTTGAGACCCTGCGTTCTTACAACGGAAGGCCCTTTCTTATTGAAGACCATCTGCAACGGCTGGCCTCCTCTGCCCAGGCACTGGGAATACCCCTCCGTTACGGCCTTGAAGAACTCCAATCGGCAGTAGAAAATCTCCTGAGGCTAAATAGGCTGGCAGACGCCCTTATCCGTGTGACCCTCAGCCGGGGCGAGAGTCCCCACTACGGACTCCAACCCCCTGAATCCGCCTCGGGCGGACAACCTACCCTGATTATTCAAACCCACCCCTTCCATCCCCATCCTGAAGAGTCATATAGACAGGGCGTCAGACTGGCCATTTCCGCCTATCGCCGCAGTACCACCTGCCCCCTGGCCAGACACAAGACCGCCAATTTCCTCACTGGAATAATGGCCCGACAGGAGGCCGCCAGGAGGTGGCAGGGCCGCCCCAGTCAAGGGGTACAAGATGCCCTCTTCCTTAATACCGAGGGCCAGGTCTGTGAGGCCACGGTGAGCAATATCTTCATGGTGGAGTCCGGCAGGGTCGTCACCCCTTCCCTCCAGGCCAACATCCTCCCCGGGATAACCAGAAAAAAGGTCTTAGAGATATGCCCGGGAGAAGGGATTACGGCCTCAGAAGAATTGTTTGGTATGGAAAGGCTGCTCCAGGCGGACGAGGTCTTTCTCACCAATTCCCTTAGGGAGATAATGCCCGTTTCCTGCATTGAGGACAAGGGGATAGGTAAGACGGTCCCAGGAAAGATAACCCGCCGCCTCATGGAGGCCTATAAGGGGCTGACAACGGCAGCCAGTAGACAGTAGTCAATAGGCAGGGGAAAACCGTATTTTCTATATGCTGTATGCTGACTACTGTATTCTTTTTTCTTGCTACTCCCTGCCCCCTATTCCTTTATTGGAAATTGGAAATTAGAAATTGGAAATTTTAAAATTTTCAACTTCCAATTTACAATTCTTTTCACCCCCTACCCCCTACCCCCTACTCCCTACCCCCTGGTTCATAGAGTCCCTTGAAAAACGTCTCCTGGGAGATATAATGCACCTGCGTAAGGTCAACAATGAATTTACTAACCAGATAATAGATAACCATGAAATGGTCGCAGACCCTAATCCCTACGCTTAAAGAAGAGCCTTCAGAGGCCGAGATACCCAGCCACAAGCTCATGATAAGGGCAGGGCTCATCAGGAAACTCCTGTCCGGGGCGTATTCATATCTACCCCTGGGTACCAGGGTGCTGAACAAGGTCATCTCCATCGTCCGGGAGGAGATGAATACTGCCGGTGCCATAGAAGTATATCTCCCCGTCCTGCAGCCTATAGAACTCCTCCAGCAGAGCGGCAGGATGGATGCCTTCGGGCAGGACCTCATGCGTCTGAAAGACCGTCACGGGCGTACGCTTGCCCTGGGACCCACCCATGAGGAGGTCATCACCCAGCTCGTAGAGAACGAAGTCAGCTCCTACAGACAACTCCCCCTGACCCTTTATCAGATACAGAGCAAGTTCAGAGACGAACCCAGACCCCGTTTTGGCGTGCTGAGGAGCAAGGAATTCCTCATGAAGGACGGCTACAGCTTTGATATTGACGAAGAAGGGCTTGCCAGGAGTTACGAAAAGATGTACCAGGCCTATTGTAATATATTTGACCGCTGTGGGCTAAAGTATATCCCCGTGGAGGCAGATACGGGGGTAATGGGGGGGGACGTCTCCCACGAGTTTATGGTACCTTCTGACATAGGGGAGGACTTCCTGGTAAGATGCAAGGGTTGTACTTATAGCGTAAACAGGGAAAAGGCAGAGCCTGCACCACTGCCATCTAGAGATATGGATGGCCTGAAGGCCCTTAAGGAGGTGCTTACCCCAAAGATGACCACCATCGCCCAGGTCAGCGGCTTCCTGGGCATAGGGGCCTCCTGTTTGGTCAAGACCCTGGTCTACAAGACTGCCGGGGAGACCGTAGCGGTCTTGTTAAGGGGGGACCACGAGGCGAATGAAATCAAACTGGCGAGGGTC
>MHYW01000001.1:25141-25397 GCA_001828545.1 Planctomycetes bacterium RIFCSPHIGHO2_12_FULL_52_36 | reverse complement strand
ATTAAGACCTCCTTGTACCCGTAAGACTCTTTAATAGTATTCAGGAGGGCAGATAGGAGGAGGAACTCCTTATCTCTGGGGGTTATGTGCGTGCCCTGTATCACCAGTGGGTTCTGGGCGGCTACCTTTACGTCCCTTACCCGCTCCCGCATCCACATGGTAACAATCTCTGCCTGCTTTATCCCCACGTTCTCCAGATTCTTGAGCGCCCCTGTCTTAAGGGCACCAAGTGCATGGGGATACGCAATAAACCTCA
>MHYW01000001.1:22405-25127 GCA_001828545.1 Planctomycetes bacterium RIFCSPHIGHO2_12_FULL_52_36 | reverse complement strand
AACCTCAGGGCCAGCAAGGGTAGGAAGGCCAGGAGGAGGAAAAGGACTATAAACCTCGTTTTTACTGACTTAAACATCTACCATCCCCCATGGATTATTTCTAAAATATTAACATGAAAGGAGTAAGGCTTCAAGGGGCTTCTTATCAGAATTGTGGATGCTATGGACAGGGTTACGTTTATTATTCTTTAACCTTGTTAGAAGTGTACGGGGGCTTTGCCCCTCACGCCCGCTTAGGGCAGACAGAATTGTAAAATGTAAATTGGAAATTTTAAATTTTAAATTTTGCAATTTCCAATTTACAATGCAATTCTTCTCTACCCTCTACAACTGCGTCTTCTCAGGAAGGGTAGGGGCAGGTTTAAAACCTGCCCCTACGGTCTCACGATAAACAGACAGCTTTACCTTAAAGGTCGTACCCCTTCCCTCCTCCGAGTCCACCTCAATGGTGCCCCCGTGGGACTGGACGGTCAATTGGGCAAGGGCTAGTTCCAGTCCTGTACACCTCATAAGTGGCCTTATTTTGAGGAGGAAGTAGGGGTTAAAGAGGTGTGGTAGGTCTTTTTTATCTATTTTAGGGCCTGTATCACTGATGGTTACTTCAACCTTGTCCCCTCTGATAAGGTGGCAGGTCTTAACGGTTAGGGTGCCCCCTTTGGGCATGGCGTCTATGGCGTTAGAGACAAGGTTCATAAATGCCGCCTCCAACTGGCTGTAACTGCCAAGGACCACGGGGGTCGTGTCAGAGAGTTCTTTTACGAGTTGGATATTCAAGGGTTTCAATTGGGGGGCCATCACACTCAGGACGTGTTCCACGGCCGCGTTTATGTAGACAGGTAGTTTCTCTGGTCTGGGCAACTCAGATATACTGAGGAGGTCTTTCATCACAGTATCACAACGCCTGGCCAACTCCTGTACCTCTGTAAGGTGATTCTTAAGTTCTTCGGAATGGACACATTCTTTTGCCCCCTCTATTCCTTTAAGAAGGACGTCGGCGGACATGTTTATCCTTGATAGGGGATTATTTATATAATGGGCTATACCGCTAGAGAGGTGTCCGATGGCGTCCATCTTCTGAGACTCCAGTAGTCGTATCCTGGATTCCATCTTCTTATTAATCGTAATGTCCCTTATCACTTCCATGACATTAGTTATAGTACCATCGGGATTAGCAAGTGGGAAGGAGTGGATGGCACAAGAGATACCTCCGGGGAGCTCTACTTCGTTGGAGAAATCCCTCCCTCTTTCAATAGCTTCCATGCTGAGGCAGGGTTCGCAATCCGTCTCTCTGCCCAACAAGGTGTAGCAGGGGCGTTCCAGCCCCTGGGGGTAGAGGGACTGCAGGGCGTTATTTTGTAAGAGTACCCTATGGGTCCTGGGATTTACAATCCTTACAAGACAACCTATATCGCCTAACACCCCGTGGAGTAAGCTGCGGTTTGCCTGCGACTCCCGTACGTTCTTTTCAATAGTATCAACGTTATTTTTAATAGTCTCTGCCATGGTGTTAAAGCTATGGGCCAGGGCACCTATCTCATCCCTGCCCCTTACAGGTATTCTGTAGTTTAAGTCTCCGCGGCTAAAGGCCTCTGCCCCTTTGAGGATATACAGTAAGGGCCTGCGTATGAAGAATACGGCAAGGAAGAAAGACGTCCCTACTATCCCCAAAAACAGGCCCAGGAGGATAAACTCTGTGTTCTTGAACCCTGAGAGCTTTTTTTCTGACAGCGATTCTAACAGACGCACCGTGCGGCCCACGTCGTCTACAAAAGGAGGGACATTTTTATTATATAGTCTAAGGGCCTCCTCTGCCCCTTCCTGGTTGAGGGGCTCCAGGACGTAGAGGATTAGAGGTTTTATCCTCTGGTTATAGTCGTTGATGTGTCTATCAAATTGCCACCAGGGGTCATTGTAACTAAAATTCGCCCCTGGTTTGAAGCCCCTAAGGCCCAGGGCCTTATTGCCGTCTCTGAGACCGTACAGAATCGTCTCAAATTCTTCTGTCAGGCCAAGTATGGCATTACGGGCCCCATCCCTTGCACCCCCTTGCAGGGTCTGGTATTCATTTACCCGTGTGGCCAATTTATAACTGCGGTAGCGTAGCTGGCCTGCATAATTTATGCCTTTTGCATCCCCTTTCAGATTAAATGTGGTGTAAAACCCCAGCACCAGGATGGCTACGAAGAGGACAGTTAATGGGACAAGTATTGCGGCAAGTTTCAGGGTGACGCCCTTTTTGACCCATTCCTTCGGCTTTTTCTCTACCATAGCAAGGTACCTCCAGCTCCTTATGTGGTTCAGCGACTATGCCGAAAGTCCGCCATCCTTATAGGCAGGTTATACGGTGGTCTAAACGCTTATGTGTGCGCAGAATACGCATGTACGTCAAAAAAGAAGAAATCACATTCTATCAGCCTGCCGACACAAAACCTATAATTTTCTACCTTGGCTGTCAAGTATTATATTTAAGGGCCATGTAGGGGCAGGGTTTACCCCTGCCCGACCTTACTGAGGGCTGACACGTTACATTAAAACGTACCAGTTGTAGGGGCGTATTGCAATACGCCCCTACGCCCTGTCCCTACATTCTTCGCTCCCTTACCACCCCCGAAGCCAGGGACCAGGGATTAGGGAAAAAGTATAACGCAGGCTAAAGCCTGCGGCTACCCCTGTCCCCTACTCCCTACTTTTGATTGACTACGGGAACAGGCATGGTATAATT
>MHYW01000001.1:285-22397 GCA_001828545.1 Planctomycetes bacterium RIFCSPHIGHO2_12_FULL_52_36 | reverse complement strand
AAGTATAACGCAGGCTAAAGCCTGCGGCTACCCCTGTCCCCTACTCCCTACTTTTGATTGACTACGGGAACAGGCATGGTATAATTGTCCTGTTATGCCAGGCAACGCCCTCCTCTGTGTATCTAAAATGGACCCTCGGATAACCTAGCGGGGAACAATGGTATGACACAACCTTGTAGTGAGCAAAGCGAACCTATCAAACACGGTTGTGGCATCATGGGGGTTTACGGATGCCCTGACGCAGTAGATAAGGTCTATTATGGTCTTTACGCCCTACAGCACCGTGGTGAAGAAAGCGCAGGGATAGCCTCTACCAACGGCAAGGTAATCCAGTGGCATAAGGGTATGGGCCTGGTTAGCCAGGTCTTTACCCCTGAAGATTTGAAGAGACTGAGGAACCATGCCGCCATAGGGCACGTCCGTTATTCCACCGTGGGACTCAGCCACCCACTTAACGCCCAACCCCTGGTGGGGGAATGTTCCTTCGGGGGCAGCCCTGCCGCACAGATAGCCATCGCCCATAACGGGCAACTGACAGAGGCGGTCAGCCAGAAGCGTCTACTGGAATCGCAGGGTTCACTCTTCCAGACTACATGCGATACAGAGATAATCCTACACCTCATGGCCAGGTCAGAATTCCATACGGATCTGGGTAAACTCTTCAAAAACCTTAAAGGTTCTTTCTCCCTCCTTATCCTCACCCAAAAGGAGATGATTGCAGTGAGAGACCCAGGGGGGTTCAGGCCCCTCTGCCTGGGGAAGTTAGAGGGAGGATACGTACTGGCCTCGGAGAGTTGTGCCCTGGACCAGGCAGGGGCGGAATACGTCAGGGAGGTAGCCCCGGGGGAGATAATTTATATAAACAAGGACGGGATGCGGGCGGAGAGGTTTGCCCCGGAGAGGCCCTCCTACTGTATATTTGAGCTAATATATTTTTCCAGGCCGGACAGCCGTTTTGCCGGGCAGAACGTCCACCTCTTCCGAAAGGCCCTGGGGATAAAGCTGGCGGAGGAGCAACCCGCCAGGGCCGATATAGTCATCCCCGTGCCAGAAGGCGGCAACTCTGCGGCTATGGGGTACTCCCAGGCCTCCGGTATACCACTGGATAGGGGCTTCATAAGGAATCACTACGTGGGAAGGACCTTTATACTCCCGAGGGCAGACAGTCGCAGTCGCAAGGCAGAGATAAAGCTAAATGCAATACCGGAGGTCGTCAGGGGGAAGCGTGTAGTAGTGGTAGACGATTCTATCGTGAGGGGGACTACGTCCAAGAGCCGTTTTAGTCTGCTGAGAAAGGCGGGGGCTAAAGAAATCCACGTCAGGATAAGCTGTCCACCCCATCGTTACCCCTGTTATTACGGGATAGATTTCCAGATAAAGGAAGAACTCATTGCCGCTACCCGTTCCTTGAAAGAGATGCCAGGATTCCTGGACGTGGACAGTCTGGGCTACCTGAGCATAGAAGGGATGCTCAGTTGTACCCCTTCCCCGAAGGATTACTGTATAGCCTGCTTTGCCGGCAAATATCCTATACCCGTAGGGGAGGAGGAGAAAAAGACCCCCAGCGGGGGAAGCCCTACCACCCCAGAGGAGAGGGAAGAGAGGGTGGGAGAACATACCATTGTAGTGTGAAAATCCAAATTACAAAATCCAAATGACAAATGAATGACAAATGTCAAAATTCAAATGATAAATACTTATTTGGCATTTGATCCGCCTAAGGTGGATTGATATTGATTTGGCATTTGGATTTTGACATTTGACATTCCCTAACATGCCTCCCATAACCTACAAAGAGGCCGGGGTGGATATCTCCACCAAGGAGAAGTTTACTCAGGCCATCTATGCCGACATGCGTAGGACCTTTACCCCCAGGGTCATAGAGTGCCCCGGAGGGTTCAGTGGCCTTTTCTCCCTCAATTATGGTAACCGCCTGTTCCGCTCCTACAAGCAACCCGTATTGGTCTCCTCTACCGATGGCGTAGGCACCAAACTAAAGGTGGCATTTATGATGGATAAGCATGACACGGTAGGGATAGACCTGGTGGCTATGTGCGTCAATGACGTACTGGTAATGGGAGCGGAACCCCTGTTCTTCCTTGATTACATGGCCAGCAGTAAGATAGTCCCCTCCCGCCTCCATGAGATTATTAAGGGGATGGTGGCAGGCTGTAGGGATGCGGGCTGTGCCCTTATAGGTGGAGAGACCCCGGAGTTGCCTGGATTCTACCAGGAGGAGGAATACGACCTAGCTGGCTTCGTAGTGGGGGTAGCGGAAAGGAAGAGGATTATCCTGGGCAAGGGTATTGTCCCGGGGGATACGGTGATTGGGATACGCTCCAGCGGACTCCATAGTAACGGTTTTTCCCTGGTCCGACGGGTCTTCTTTGAGGAGGCCAAGTGGCCCATACTTAAGGAGGTGGGGGAGCTTGGCTGTACCCTCGGAGAGGAACTCCTCAGGCCCACCAGGATATATGCCAGGGCCATTGGACATATCCTGACCCACTATAAGGTAAAAAATGTGGTAAAAGGCATTGCCCATATCACCGGGGGCGGCCTGCCGGGAAATATACCCAGAATCCTGCCAGAAGGGTGCTCCATCAGGATAGACAAGGATAGTTGGACTCCCCCTCCCGTCTTCTCCCTCATCAAAGAATTAGGCCAGGTGCCTGAGAAGGAGATGTACAGGGTATTTAATATGGGGATTGGGATGGTCCTGATAGTAAAGGATTATTACACAGACTCTATCATCAACATGCTCCGGGAGGCCGGGGAAGGGGCAGGGGTTATTGGGGAGGTAATAAAGGGCAACCGTAAGGTTGAGTTGGTATAATGGGTCTATGCAAAATGAGTAGCCGCAGGCTTCAGCCTGCGTTTCCCCTCTAAAAAGAGGGGATTAAGGGGTGTGTAATTCGCAACCTAAAGGTTGCGGCTACAATAATTTCCCTTGAGTAGTCAATTTTTAGGGACAAACTCCATGCGGACTATCGTTGGGGCAAAGAGGGAGGGGAAGGGGCTTTTAAGAGAATCTGGTAATCTCCTGAAAGGGCCTAGCAACCTTCTCACCCACCGCGAAATATCCTTTCTCCGTTTGTAAAAGCAGAACTCCTTCTTCCCTGCCTTTAAAGAGGGGAAAAGCCGTTCCAGGTCCTTCTCGTCTTTAAAACTCCTTACATGGAAGGTAGGTGGGCGTCCCTTCCTGTCCCTACGAGTAGGGGCACGGCGCGCCGTGCCCCTACATACTATCTTCCCCGAATCCCCCTGTACATCAAAAAGGTCCTCCTCCTCTTCGCCAAAAGGCGTCTCTATAATCACCCTGCCCGTGGGCCCCAGGACCCTGGTCATCTCGGCGGCCATTACCTCCGGCCTCAGTACGTGTTCCAGCACCTGCGAACACACCACCACGTCAAAGGAGTTATCCTTAAACGGCAGTCTCTCGCCAAACCCTGCTACACCACCGCTCCCCTGCTCCCTGCTGAACCTCAGGTGGAAAGGCGAGAGGTCAAAGGCCACCTTGTTGCCCTTCAGGAGTCCCAGGAACAGACCCTCCCTGGCCCCTACGTCCAGGATGGTCAGGCCCTCTGTAAGACCAACAAACTCCGCAAGGGATACAAACCTCCTCTTCACCTTTTTTATTGCAGACCTCCTCAGCCTCAGGCTGGAAGGGCCGTGAAGGAGGTGATACTTGACCCTCTCCAGGGAGTTCATGTTGAGGTAAGCTACTATGCGGCCGTCCCTCTCATGGAGACTCAGTTCGTGTTCCTGGTACTGCTCACTATAAGTCTTATACGTGGTCTCCTGCTGGATTCCCTTTGAGAACAGTAGAGGTACCCCCTCTTCTACGGGAAAGCTGGACTGACAGCCCTCACAACGCAGGGCAGGAGCGGCAGGTCCGCCTGAGGCAGATAATTCCCTCCTGCAGTCAGGACAGCAAATCAACCGGTAAAGAAACGGACTTAAAGCAGTGTTGTCAGACATCGTCTCTATAATCCGCCTAGTAGGGATTGAAAATTTTCAACCCCTACTTCCCTGAACTTAAGACAAGAGTTTGGACATTACTATACCGTTAAACCTGAAAAGCTTTAAGAGTCCCCCTCCCCTGGTGGGAGGGGGAAGGCCCTGCACCACAAGGGTGCAGGGCAAAGCCCTGAACCTGGCCCTGTACCTGATTGGTACAGGGGGGAGGGGGATTCACCCCCACCCTTCCCTCCCCCATCAAGGGGGAGGGAACTCTAGTGCCTGGATTTTGAGTTGCCTAAGAGATTTACAGTAAAAGACGTTGCATTTTGTCCGAAGCTTAGCTACTTCCCCGTCAATTCCCTGTAAATGGCCTGTTCCTTTTGGGCCTCTTCCTTGAGGCCCTTTTTCTCGTAGGCTACGGCCAACTGGTAGTGGGCCCTTGGATTACGGTCATTGAGTTCCAGGGCCTTCTTGTAGGCCGTAATGGCCTCATCCCAGGATTCCTTCATGGCCAGGGCCATCCCCAGGTTCACGTAGCCCAGTTCCGGATGGTGACCCAGCTCTATCTGCTCCTTGAACTCAGAGATGGCCTCGGGTACGGCCTTCTTCTTGATGAACAGCACGCCCGCAAGGGAGTGCATCTTGCCATCCTGGGGGCGGTCTTTCAGGTATTCCTTGCATAAGGAAAGACCCTCCTCTACCATGTCCTTATCATAGTAGACCAGCCCCAACTCGTAGTGTACCCCTTCGTACTGGGGCTTTATTTCCAGCACCTTCTTGAATTCAGAGACGCCCTCATCCAGTCTGCCTGTGCGGCAGTAACTCTTCCCAAGCTCAAAGTGGGCTTCAGCAAAATTTGGGTCTATCTCCAGGCATTTCTTGAGCTCTGAGATAGCCTCTTCGTCCATCCCGAACTTAACCATATTTAGGGCCTGTACATAATGGGCCCTTAGCTTCATGGGGTCTACCGCCTTGGCCGATTCGGCTGAGCTCACGGCCGAAGCCTTCTCCTGACCCCCTACAGGGTTTGCCATCAAACAAAAGACCGCACAAAACCAAATCCATTTCATACAACTATCTCCTTTCGGTCGTAGGGGCGACCCAACGGGTCGCCCCTACTAGAAATAATGCACTAAAGGGTTTATCTCCTCCGTAAACGTCCCCTTATCCACACTGTTACCATCTACAAAAATTACGTAGCTGTATTTACCATAGTGTATAAGCTTCCGGGCAGTAGACCTTATGGCCTCCGGCTCCTGACTTAGAAATATACAAACGGTCTTTTCTCTATGGAAAGGGTTATGGAGGCTCAAGAGTATAGAGGCGCCCGACTCGTATTTCTTATCCCGGAAGGTAACCCCCCCCTCCGCCAAAAGGAGTCCCTTAGGTAGGAGGTTAGGGAATCTCCCGAACAGGAGATTGTTCTCCGGCCCTCCCAGTATCAGGAGGCCCCTGGCGAGGTCCGACTCCAACACCTCTTTATCCGCCTTTACCTCCCCGTGGGGCATAAGCAGATGGGCGGCCATTTCATACCCCTCCAGTAGCTTTGCACTCCCTCCCGACGGCCTTACTATCAAGAGGTCCTCCCCTCCTAATGCCTTATCCAGTGTTGGGGGGAGTTCCAGGGGGTGGAGCCTGCGGAAGAGGTTGGAATCGGGGTCAATGGCCAGGCTCACCGGTCTGGAGGGACTCTCCAGGGAAAACGTCCCCGTCCGGGAATCCATCTCCACTACGGAGGGTTGCGTATTTTTCTCTTGGGCCCCGTGGGTGAGTACCACAGGTATCTGGAGACGATACGGGGGGTCTGCCTGCCTCAGATGAAACTCTATCTGAAAGGCCCCGTCTTCTGTCTTGGGCGGACTAACACCTCCAAGCCCTAGAGAAGGGGCCCCCTTTTGATAGACCCACTGTTTAAAGAACCAATCCAGTGCCTGGCCCGATTGGCCCTCAAAGACCAGTCTAAAATCTTCCCACGTAGTTAACTCCCACTTCTTATCCAGGTAGAGTTTCCTCAGTGCCTGGAAGAAGTGCTCATCCCCCACTATATTTCTCAGCATGTGAAATACCATAGCGGCCTTGCCGTAAAGGATAGACCTGATAGCCTTCTCAGCCCTGCCCACTGAGCCGCCCGTAAAACCCTCCAGGGCGAAGTCATTTTCTTCGTTTATATAGCTGGCATAGGACCTGAGGAGGTCTTTACGGTACTCTGCGGCCGGTCCCGGCCCGATGAGTTCGTTATAGTAATAGTCGGCCAGGTAGGAGGTCAGCCCCTCGCACCAGTTCCCGTGCGCAGGGTGAGGGATAACGCAATTCCCCCACCAACTGTGGGCTATCTCGTGTCCCAGGGATATATGCACGATGAAGGGCATCTTCAATACCTGCCTGCCGATGAGTGTGTAAGAGGGCATGCCGTAGCCGGTAGGGAAGAGGTTTTCCACCACAGCAAACTTACTGAAGGGATAAGGACCTAGAAGTCTTTGATACATGTCCAGATACCCCTTGGCGGCCTCCAGGTAACTCTCCGACAGTCCTTGTTCCTCTGGAAAGAAGTAGGTATAGAGGTCTATCTCTCCGTGTCTATAATGGGTTACCTTGTAAGGGGCCGCAATAAGGTAGCAGGACTCGGTCGGGTAGTCTGCCTCCCAGAGGAAAGAGGCGGTACTCCCCTCCTCCTTTCGCTCAACCAGACTTCCATGGGTTACCACCTCGTAGCCTTTGGGTACGGTGGACGTTACCCTGAACACCCCCATACTGTTGGGGAGGTCGGGGTACCAGTGGGCGTTGGGAGATAGATATACGAACTCCGGGGTAATGGTGGCCGGGGGCTCATTGAAGGGGTCCAGGGGTTCGTAAAGCAACCCGGAGTATGAGACCACAAGGAATATCTTTTTCCCCCTGAGGGCAGGGGGTATGGATACCTCAATACCGTCCCTGTCCCCGCTCGCCACGCGGACCGGGCTGACCTCTGACAGGGCAGGAGGGACGCCCCCGCCGAGTTGCCCTGTTAGCTGGGGGCCAATCTTTACGGAGTGTATCTGCAGGGTGGTGTTGAAGGATAAAAATATCGTCTCCTCCTCGCCTACCTCCAGGCTGATGATGTCCCTGGCCTTAACATTATGGGCTGGAGGGTCTAGTTCCACCTGGAGGTCGTGTCCCACGAGCAGGGGCTTAAAATCTTGAACCCCTACGCTACTGTCAAGGGGAACTGCCACCGAGGGCGTAAATAGACACAGCAGGAACAAGACTACGGGGCGAAACATGATGCCGCCATTCTATCAGAAAGGCCCTCCCTTACAAGGGGAAGTGGGGGGCTTCTGTGGGGTATTCTATTGAACATATCCTGGGTATCTGGTATGTTTAATGAAGGGACGTCTATGTTAAGGGTAATTTTGATACCATTGCTAGTTTTTTTCATGTCAGGCTGTGCCTCTGGACCAACGGAGAGGCCTGAGGACCTGATGAAGCAGTCCATGGAGTGGCCTTCCATGCGGGCTACAGAGCCTATAACAGAGGAATCAACAGCCAGACCTACTTTTGAACAGCGTTAGGGAAATGCAAATTACAGATTGAGACCTCTGAAAAACATGCGCAGTGTCATTCCTTCGGCTTCGCTCAGGACGGCGTCTGAGGGAGCGAAGCGACCGAAGAATCTCAGCTAAATAACGAGATTCTTCGCTTCGCTCAGAATGACAGGACGTATCATTGAGACTTTTTCAGAGCCCTCAGATTACAAATTGCAAATTTATAATCTGTAATTTGTAATTTATTTTTCCCTATTCCATAAACATGTCCATCTCCAGTGGCTGGTACTTCCTCCTGACGGCGGTGGTCCTCATCGGGACCCAGGCCACCATGGCCCAGGTAATCCTGGTGAGGGAACTACTTGTAGTCTTCTACGGGAACGAGTTGTGCCTGGGAGTGATTCTGGGGACGTGGCTCTTTGGGGTAGCCCTGGGGGCGGGACTAGGGGCAAAGGTCTTAAGCGGATGCCAAAATAAGCAGACCATATTCCTCTATCTCCTCCTGGCCTTGTGCCTGATGCTCCCCGGACAGGTAGTGGCCATCAGGTTGCTCCGCTTTATAATCCACGTGCCTTATGGACAACACATATCCATACTGTCCCTGCTCCTGTCTTCGCCCCTCATAATCATGCCCTTCAGTTTTGTCGTAGGTTTTATATTCCCTTTTTCAGCCCACGTCTTTAAGGGTTTTACTAAGGGGGCGGCAACGGACATAGGGGCCGTGTATATCCTGGAGTCCCTGGGTAGTCTCCTGGGGGGTGTAGTCTTTACCTTTGCGTTAGCCCCAAGGGCCTCTTCCTTTTATGCCATGGCCCTCCTGGATTCCGTCGTCCTTACTAATCTCTTGCTACTATCTATCTTTATAGAGGGTGTAGGGGCACGGCTCCGCCTCAGGCGGATGCCACTACTGCTCGCTGGTATCTCTCTCTCCGTTGCATTGTGGCTCATCGTCTCCGGGGATATTCGGGACGTGGAGGACTTCTTTATCCGCAAGAGGTGGGAGTCTCTAAACCCAGGCATTGAACTGGTGGCATCCGCCGATACCAGGTATCAGAACATCGCCCTTGGCAAGGAGGCAGGACAATATAGCGTCTACGCCAGTGGACAACACGCCTTCTCCTTTCCCAACCCTTATGAATATGGGCCAATAGCCCATCTGGTCATGCTGGAACACCCTGCCCCCAAGAGGGTACTCCTCATTGGAGGGGGGGTGGGGGGACTGCTGAGTGAGATGCTTAAGTACCCCCTGGAGGAGTTACACTACGTGGAGCTGGACCCTAAACTCCTGGGTATCACAAGACCCTATCTCCCTGAAGAAGAGGAGAGGGCACTGGAGGACGCAAGGGTGAAGGTCTTTTATCTGGACGGGCGCCACTTCGTAAAGGAGTCCAGGGGAAGGTATAGATACGACATAATCTTCATCCACATGCCTGACCCTTCCACGGCCTCCTTAAACCGATTCTATACCCTGGAGTTCTTCAAGGAGGCAAAGGCCCTGCTTGAACCCCAGGGGGTGCTAGTCACCTCCGTAAGCTCCGCAGTGGCTTACATAGGGGAGATGGTGGGCAATTATACTGGCTCCATATACCAAACCCTGAAAGAGGTCTTTCCTTATGTAGCGGTTACCCCTGGACAGACTAATTATTATCTTGCAAGCTCAGCACCTGATACCGTTACTACGGATATTCCTACCCTGACTTCCCGCTACAAGGAGAGGGGGGTCCAGTCAGATTATTTCTCGGAGTTTCATCTCTTTACTTACCTCCAGCCTGAGCAAGTCCGTTTCATAGAGAGACGACTCCAAAACAGGAAAGATACCCCTCTGAACACGGATTCAAGACCTGTGACCTATTTCTTCAACCTCCTCCTGTGGGAGCAATTTGCGGGGGGACAACTAATGCCGGTACTCCATGCCATGTCCAGGGTCAAACTATGGTATTTTTTTGTAGCACTCGGGGCCTTCCTCCTTGTAAGGCTTCTTATGGTAAGACTCCTTCCCCCCTCTATTAAACGACAAAGGCGTTTCAACTGTCTCCTGGCCATTGCCACTACGGGCTTTGCGGGGATTGTACTGGAGATTATCCTCATCTTCTCCTTCCAGAACGTCTACGGTTACATTTATGAAAGGATTGGTCTCATAGTGGCCCTATTCATGATGGGCCTGGCCCTGGGAGGGTACCTGAGCAATACCGTAATCTTGAAGGGACAGAGGGATTGTTCCCGGGCGCTCATGTGGATAGTAATGGGCGTAGTATCCTATTCCCTCGTACTGATACCTATCCTTAGATGGTTCCCGGCAACCATGTCTGGCTCAGAGGCGTTGTTTATGTTTCTGGTAGTAATACCCGGCCTGCTGACAGGGATGGAATTCCCTATCGCCAGCAAACTCTACATGGAGGAGGTGGCAGGACCACTCCCGACTAAAGCGGCAGAGATGGGTTTTACTGCAGGTATCCTGGATAGTGTTGACCACGCCGGTGCCTTCGTAGGGGCTATCCTGGTAGGGGTTGTACTGCTGCCCGTCCTGGGTGTAGAAGGTGCGTGCTGGGTGGCGGGCGCCCTCAACGGGGTGAGTTTTATACTACTCCTGGCCCAAACGATGCAATACGTCCCTGCTAGACGTTGATACTCCAGACCCCAGGTATGGGGTGCTGGCAGTTACCACAGTGCCCCTCCTGGAGATGGTTCTTGGCCATCACAAGACCAACCCTCTTTATAACCAGCTCCTTGCATTTGGGACAATAGGTACTCTCCCCCTCATGGCCTGGGACGTTACCCAGATAAGCGAAATGGAGTCCTATATCCAGGGCAATATGCCTGGCCCTCTCTAAGATGGCCACGGGGGTAGGCGGCAGGTTCATTATCTTGTAAGTGGGGTGGAAACGGGAGAAATGGATGGGCACGTCCGGACCAAGTTCCTGAAGTACCCAGCTACACATCTCTTTTATCTCTCCTTCACCATCGTTCAGGGTGGGGACAATCAACACCACAATCTCAAACCACTTGCCCATTTGTTTTAAGGTCTTTAAGGTCTCCAGTACGGGTTTTAGCTCCCCACTACAGGTCTCTTTATAGAACTTCTCCGTGAAGGCCTTAAGGTCAATCTTCACGGCGTCCAGATATTTGCATAGCTCCACCAGTGGCTCTTCCTTTATGTAACCGTTGGAGACCGCTACACTGGTAACGCCTTGCCCCCTGGCCATCCTTGCGGTGTCGTACATGTATTCGTAAAAGACCACTGGCTCTGAATAAGTGAAGGCGATGGTGGGAGAAGAACTCTGCTTGGCCATCCTGACAAGGTCTTCCGGGGAGAGTCTCATACAATCTATCTGTTCCGGCCTGAACTGAGATATCTGCCAGTTCTGGCAGAATTTACATTCTACGTTGCACCCGGGGGCCGCCACCGAAAGGGCCGGGGTACCCGGAAGGTAATGGAAGAAGGGTTTCTTCTCTATAGGGTCAACGTGCAAGGCACACGCCCTGGAATGTACCAGGGTATAGTAGTCACCACCCCGGTTTTCTCTTACCCCACAATATCCCCGCTCCAGGTCAGCAACCTTACATCCCTTTGGACAGAGTTGACACTCCACCCTGAGGGTCTCCAGCTTCTTGTAATACATGGCCTCCTTGGGAGGAAACTCCTTTTCGGATTGCCCCGTTACCAGCCCCTCCGCCGACTCCATGGTGGCAAAGGCGGTAGCACCATCTGGCGTCAAGAAGGCATTCGGACAGCCCAGGCACAGGGCGCCTGCGGCCGCTGCCCCGGCCTTTAGAAATTCCCTCCTGGAGCTTGACCCCCCTTCGGGGGGAGTCCGTCTGGGGCGGACGCTACTCTGAGGTCTTTTAATAGGCATAAAACCCACGTTACAACTTAATGGTTATTATGTCAAGGGTTAGGGCAGTAGAGATAGGGGCTAGGGTCCAGAGGTCAGGGGCCAGGGATCAGCAATCTCTTTCCCTAATCCCTAGTCCCTGGCCTCTGGCTCCTCACCTCGGCCCAGCAGGACGGTTAGGACGTGGCGCAGAGGGTGTGTCCGCCTGGGGTGGAGGAGACGCACTTCCGTCTGGCGTGCCTAACGGAAAGGTCTTCCTCAGACGGTCTTTCATCTCCCTCCGGCGTTCAGGGGACAGATCCTTCCACCTCTTGAACCCTTTCCGTAGCTCTTTCCTCTTTTCCGGGTCAAGGGACCTCCACTTCTCGTAATTCTCTAATAGCCCCTGCCTCTCTTCCGGAGACAGGTTCTTGAAACGCCTGAACCTCTCCTTTAGAATCTGACGCTCTTCCGGGGGCATGGTCTTGAATTTTTGGAAATTCTTCCTTAGCTTATCTCTCTCTTCCGGAGGGAGGTTCTTCCACTGGCGGAAACGTTCTTTGATTATCCCCTTCTGCTCAGGGCTCATCTCACGCCATCTCTTAAGCTTATCTTTGAAACCCGTGTCTTCCTCGGCCAGCCCCGTACCATGCGGGTACAGGACGAGGGCGATGGTTGAGATAAGGAGACAGGCAAGGGTGGCTAATATATCCGCCTTGTTTAGTATAAGGACTGTCCTTCTCATTTCTTCTCCGACTTCTTATCCTCTCCCGGATTAAATTTATTCTTTCCTTCTATTTCTTCGTCCCCTTGCTTAAGCTCGGGGGAAGCCTTCAAGGTCTCCATATCCTGAAGCAGTTCGTACTCCTCCAGCATATCAAGGACTTCAACAATCTCATCCTCTTCCTTACTGGTCTTGGCCTTAGAATCTCCAGCTCCCAGGACGAGCGAAGAGTTGAGCATTAGCATCAGCACCAATACTAATAACCTCATGCCCCTTCCGTGGAAATGGCCTCTAGGTCCTCCAGGTTCTGGATAATCTCCATGTCCTGTACCAGGTCAAGCTGTTCAATGAGCTCGTACTCCTGGGCAACCAGGGACGTCTCTATCTTTGTCTTAATAATATATGCAGTTACACCCAATGACACCATTAGCACAAATGGCGTAATAGCCGAGACGAGGGTAACAAGGAGTTTATGCCGCTGTCTCTTTTTTATCTTCTTGAACACCCCCGCAAGGTAGTCTCTCTCAATGACCTTTGCAGGAGGGACGCCCCGTTCCACACCCTTCAGGGTGGCGTTGAGGTCTTTCCAGGAGACCTGACACCTGGGACAGGTAGAGATATGGTCTGATACGGCGGACCTTGTGGCAGCATCAACCTCGTTGTAGTAATAGTTGACTAATTCACTTTCTACCTCTTTACACCTCATGGCCTACCTCCAGCCCTTTAATCTCTCTTGCAGGGACCTTACGGCCCTGAAGAGGTGTATCTTAACCGTCCCCTCAGCACAGTTAAGGACCTCACCTATCTCGGATATCTTCATCCCCTCCATGTGCTTCATGACGAAAACCTCTCTCTGCCTTACAGGAAGTCCTCTGACGGCCTCCTCTACGGCCATCTTAAGCTCCTTCTGCCTAACCTCCCCTTCCACGTCCTCCCGGGCCTGGGGTTCCATCTCCTTTTCAATATAAGGGTCCAGGGACTGCTCAGCCCTCTTCTGCCTGCCTGTGGCGGTTCTACGGCAGAGGTTGATAATAATCCTATAGAACCAGGTCTTAAAGGTGCTATCCCCTCGGAAACCTTTGATATGGAGATACACCTGCGCAAACGCCTCCTGAGATACGTCCCTGGCATCCTCAGGGTTTCCCAGAAAACGGTAGGCCAGGGAGAAACCCATCCCCTTGTACCTATCTACCAGCTCTTCAAAGGCCCTTTCGTCCCCTTCCTTAATCCTCTCTATAAGGTTATTCTCGGGGTCGTATCTCTCCACGTTTCAGACCCTTAATAATTAGATAAGCCTTGCCCCATAAAAGTTTACATTGTAATCACTGAAAGTCCTTTGTAAACGGGGAATATCAGGGGCAGTAAGCACGAAGCAGGCAGTAGGTAGCTAAAAAACAAGTAGACAGTAGGCAGTAGCCAGCAACTAGTAGCAAGTAGCTAGGAGTTGAATTTTTTCCCCTGACTACTGTCTACTGGCTACTGACTACAGGTTTCAGTCCTTCTTCACTATCCCCTTACGGGAAATGGCAGTCCACTCTGACCAGGGATCCCACTCCACAAAGCGGGTCTTGTTAGTGAGCCAATATTCTGTGCCCTGCCTTGTGCGGGTGCAGACAATGGCCTCCGTGTTGCGGGTCTGCCTCTGGGTTACCTGTCGGTAGTGGAAGCACTCTACCTGGTGGAAGTTTATACTCTCCTTGTCCTGCACCTCCACAAGCTCCAGGTCCTTTGGTTCCACCTCCCCATTCTGGAGTTTCTCCTCAAGGATTGCCACCTCGTAAGTAACCCTCTCTTCCACCTTCAATGTAACCAACTTTGGGCTATACTTGACATCTGGAACAGGTATGGGTGGCGCCTCCCCTGTCATAAAGATATCTCGGCTGTAAGTGGCCAGGGTCAGCCTGCTTACCCCAATAAAAAGCCCAACAAAGAGAATGGACAAACCGACCAGTACCAGGAAAGACCCTTTTCTTTGAAACCGCATTTTTGTTACCTCCTATATAGAAAATATATAACACCACAATTATACTTTTTCCCTGTATTGCGTCAACATTTTAACCTTGTAGGGGTTGAATATTTTCAACCCCTACCGTTTAGACGCATTGACGGACACTAACATAGATGTTATATTTCTGAAAAGTAGGGGCACGGCGCGCCGTGCCCCTACCATGTATCAAGCATGGAGGGTCTTGTCCTAGGGCACAGCGAACAAATGGAGGAGGCGATACGAAAAGCAGAAGCCCTTATTGAGGCCCTACCCTACATAAAGGCCTTTAAGGACCGCGTGATAGTAATAAAACTAGGGGGTAGTGCCCTTGCAGAGTTGAACATCCTCCAGGAATTCCTGGAAGACGTGATATTTATGAAGACGGCAGGCATGCGGCCTGTACTGGTCCACGGGGGTGGGCCACACATCAGCCGGGAGATGACCAGGCGGGGAAAACAACCCCAATTTATTCAAGGTCACAGGGTTACTGATACAGAGACCCTTGAGGTGGTGGTGGACGTCCTGGTTAATCAGGTGAACGCTACCATACTCAAGGAGCTAGAGAGGCTAGGGGATGGAGGAGCTAATTTATGGAGACACGGCAGGCCCCCCCTTGAGGCAGAGAAATACATGCCGGCGGATGGCAGTGGCACCCTCCTTGACCTGGGTTGTGTGGGCGAACTCACCTCAGTAGACGTAAAGGCCTTTTTAGTGGCCTGCAAGGAGGGGAAGGTGCCTGTGATTCCACCCCTGGCCCGTTACAAACGGGGAAAGGGGCTGCTTAACGTTAATGCAGATAGTGTAGCCTCCTTCCTGGCCGTTGCCCTGAAGGCGGAAAAACTAGTCTTTCTATCCAATACACATGGGATCATGCTTGACCCTGAGAGAGAAGACTCCACAGTCTCCTCGCTCTCCCGTAAAGAGGTGGACTCCCTTATCAATAGGGAGGTTATTACTGGAGGGATGCTCCCCAAGGCCAGGGCCTGCCTCAAGGCCCTGGAGGGTGGAGTAAAAAAGGCACACATTATTGATGGGAGACTGCCTCACTCCCTCCTACTGGAAATATTTACCCATAAAGGGGTGGGTACACAGATAGTCCTTTGAAAAAGAAGACCAAAAAGGTAGATAGATTTTTTATCCTGCTGGGACAGAAGCTCCTGGACTTCTTCCAATCCGTAGGGGAGATGCTCCTGTTACTTGTAGAGGCAGTCTTGTTGTGCAAGGTAGTCTTCCGTAACCTGGATAAAGTCCTGCCCCAGATGGGGAAGATAGGGGCCGACTCCCTGCCAATCGCCTCCCTTACGGCTATCTTCGTGGGTTTTGTCCTCGCCCTCCAGACAGGGGTTGCCCTGCAACAATTTGGACAGGAAGAAGACCTTGGGGCAATAGTCTCTATAGGTATGGCCAGGGAGTTAGGCCCTGTCCTTACTGCCATACTAGTTATAGGGAGGATAGGTGCCGCCATAACTGCAGAGATTGCCACCATGAGCGTCTCGGAGGAGATAGACGCCCTGAGGACCTTGAGCATAAACCCCGTCAGGTATCTGGTAATGCCCAGGTTTCTTGCCTGCATTACCATGCTGCCAGTACTGGTAATATACGTGGATTTTATCGGCACCCTGGGGGGGGCGGCCGTAGCTAAGGCCTATTTCAAGGTGCCCTTTCTCGCCTACTTTGATAACGTGGCCGATTATCTGACGTTTGAAGACATGGCAAAAGGTCTGGTCAAGTCGGTAGTCTTTGGGGTTATAATATCTATAGTGAGCTGTCATAAGGGTCTGACTACTACCGGAGGACCGGGAGAGGTGGGGCTCGCCACTACTAATTCTGTGGTGTTATCCTTCGTAAGCGTTTATGTATTTAATTACTTTGTCACCAGGTTGTGGCTGGAGTAGCCATGGGAACGAACGGGATAGCTATTGACGTCCGCCAGCTCCACAAATGGTTCAGGAATAACCATGTCCTGAGGGGAGTAGACCTTAAGATACCTGCCGGGACTGCCACGGCCATAGTGGGAGGTAGTGGGGCTGGAAAGAGCGTCCTGCTGAAACACATGGTGGGGCTCCTTAGCCCGGATTCTGGCGGCGTCTATATCTTTAACCAGGAGATGCCCAACAAGTATAGCCGTAGACTTGAGGAGGTACGCCGCAGGTTTGCCATGGTATTCCAGGGCTCGGCACTCCTGAATTCCTTGAACGTAGGGGAAAACGTAGGACTTGGCCTAGTGGAGCAAGGAAGGCTCAGTCGTGAAGAGATAGACCGGATTGTCCGAGAAAAACTTACCCTTGTGGGCCTGAAGGGGAAGGAATTAGAACTCCCTGGAGAGCTCAGCGGTGGTATGAGAAAGAGGGTGGCCATCGCCAGGGCCCTTGCGATGGACCCCGAGATAATCCTCTTTGACGAGCCCACCACCGGCCTTGACCCTATAATGGCCCAGAACATTGATTCCCTCATAGCAGACCTCAGGGACAGGTTAAAGAAGACGGTGGTAATCGTCACCCACGATATGGATTCAGCCTTTGAGATTGCCGACCTCATCTGTATGATATACGAGGGTAAAATCGTTGAGCAAGGTTCTCCGGAGGCCTTTTGCAGGAGCACAAATCCTATAGTAGAACAGTTTATCAGCAGATTTAAGAGACACAATGGGGATAGGGGACAAGGGATTAGGGACTAGGGGCCAGGGGAATCATAGACTTTTCTAATCCCCGACCCCTGAACCCTGTCCCTGGCCTCCGGTCCCTAGCCTCTAGCCTCTGACCACTAGCTAATGGAGGATAGTTATGCATTCGCCTACCTCTGCTAAAAAAGTAGGGATATTCTTTATAGTGGGCATGGTAATCCTGGGAGCAGTGACCTTCAGGGCAGAGCACCTGGGAAGACTCTTTAAGAAACACAATACGTACAATGCCTACTTCCAGAGTTCCAAGGGCGTCAAGAAAGGGGCCAAGGTCACCCTTTCCGGGATGGATATAGGGACGGTAAAAAAGGTGGTCGTGGAAGGGGATAGGCTCCTGATAGCTATGGCCATTGAAAAGAAGATACCCATCAGAGAGGGTTCTGTGGCCACCATCATCCCTGATTTCCTCTTTGGTAAGAGTTATGTGGACCTAAACCTTGTACCACCTACCCGGCCTGTCTTACCCTCAGGAAGCACAATAAAAGGGATAGACATCCCCGGCCTTAGTGACATGGTGGTGCGTTTTGATACGGCCATGTCCAGCCTGGAGAGGCTTGTCAGCGAGGATTTCGTCCATAATCTGGCAGGCGCCCTGAAGAGGGCCAACAACCTCCTGGAAGGGATGGAGCAAGGCAAAGGTACCATGGGCCGTCTCTTCACAGATGAAACCCTCTTTAACGACCTTAAAGAGGCCACCTCCAATGCCAACGTCCTCTTAGGAAAGGTCAATAGAGGAGAGGGGACGCTTGGGAAGTTAGTAACCGAGGAAGACCTCTACAAAGACATAAAGAGGATGACCGCCAATCTTACAGAGACAGTAAACGGCTTCAGGACTATTATGCCCCACGGGGCCTTTAGCAGTATCTTGTACAGTTCCTTTTAGGGGTACCTCGGTCTCCTGACCAGAAGTAGCCGCCCGCCTCAGGCGGGCGAAAAACAGCGCAACCTAAAGGTTGCGGCTACTAATTTGCAGTAGGGGCACGTTGCAACGTGCCCTCTGGAAGGCCCATCCCTACCGCTACCTGGGGTCGGCCAGTAGTGTCTGCCTGTGGCCAGCCTTCTGCGATAAGTAGTCCATCACCTCTTCCGTGGCCTTATCCGCCAGTTCTACAGTCTGAGACTCATCCAGGAAGCGTTCAAGCGGTACGGCATAGATATCGCGTCTCTCTTCCTGCCCCCAATAGGTATAGAGGGAGAGACTAGCGGTCTTGGTAAAGCCATCAGACTGGAACCTTAACAATACCATCCAGCCCTTTAGACCCTCAAGCCCCCTCTGCTCCAGTTTCTTCTTAAGCTCCTGTTCAAAGAGGGTCTCAAACCTATTCTTGACCTTGACCACACGTTCCTTTTCGCCTGGAGTAAAGTCGGCTTCAGGGACGGTCCTCATACCCTTGACGAAGCCCACGGTCATTTGTTCGGACATCCCCGAACATCCACCCAATCCGCCTAAGGCGGACAGAGCTACTCCCAATAAAAGGATTATTCTATCCAGTCTCATCTTTGTCGTCAGGCCGGTAGCGGCACCAACCACCGTCCACCGACCTGCCTTACAATAACAACTTTTGAGGAAAAATGCAATTACATCATGAGCTGGTAGGGGCACGTTGTCCGCCTAAGCCTGCCCTTGAGCGTAGCGAAGGGGCGGATGCCCCTACTTACTTTACAAAATACAGCCGTTTACGCTTGACTTGAAAAGTAAAGGCCGTATAATGCCCCCCTGGGCGAGGGTGGCGTTGGTAAAACCTTATTCTAAGATAAACTGTGGCAAAGTTTTTACC
This sequence comes from Planctomycetes bacterium RIFCSPHIGHO2_12_FULL_52_36, assembly GCA_001828545.1. GTDB lineage: Bacteria > Planctomycetota > Brocadiia > Brocadiales > Bathyanammoxibiaceae > 2-12-FULL-52-36. Next base: position 3,935 of record MHYW01000001.1, on the reverse strand, counting down.
CACTTTTCCGCCAGCCCCATACCTTATTGATACGGGGACAGTCCGCCTGAGGTGGATTGCCACCCTAATAATATCCCTGCTGTCCCTCCTCGGTGGTTGTGCCAATAACCAGTACAGGGACCTCTCCTCCCAAAATAACGACCCCTTCTACCAGGAAGATAAGGATAAAGGATACTGCGGCCAGAAAAAGCTGCTGGACCGTATATATCAATTAGACCCAGGCCAGCGACTCCTTAAGTGCTCACCATCCTTCTACATAGACCCGCCCAAAAAACTGGCCATCCTGCCGTTTGAAAACCTTGAAGGCGGCGACCTTAAATTAAACGGAGGGGCCTTAGCCGAACGCAGTGAGGAGGAAAAGAAGGCATGGAGTTGGACCTACTCTAACCGCCTGAGGAGGTACTTCTTTGCCCACCTTTCCCTCAGGGAATTTGAACTCCTGGGGCTATTGGAAACCGACGCAGTATTACAGGAACTTGGTATCACCTGTCCAGAAAAGCTTTACAAGGCCGATCCTAAAGAACTGGGAAAGGCCCTGGGGGTAGATGCCCTTGTTTATGGAAAGGTCACACACTACAGGGTCCATTATTACCTCATAGTTACGCAAGTGGTTGTGGGAGTTTATGCCAGGTGCGTCTCCACCCATGACGGGAGTACCGTCTTTGAAGTGGCAGAAGTGAGGAGAGATAATAATATAAGGGTTGCCACCAACCCCATAGACTTTGTCGCAGGCTCCATACAAAACATCATAGCGTTAAGAGACCTCTACGTCGCCAAGGCTGCCGACGAGGTGTGCAGAGAGGTAGTGGGTAGAATCCCAGTGTCCAGGTCCCTCGAGGAGGAGAGGAAAAACAGATGGAAGACCCTGGCGGCCTCCAATCAAAGTATACAGGGAGTGAAGGCCAGGTTAGGCACGGCAGACAACGCCACCTCCCCTAAAACCCATAAGGTCAAACAAGGCGACACACTCTGTAAGTTGGCCAGACAGTATTACAACGACGGCTCCCGGTGGAAGACCATATTTGAGGCCAATCGGGAGGGTATCCCAAATAGAGACCGCCTGGTACCAGGACAGACGTTGGTGATACCTCAATGACCCTTTAAATTTGGCCTCCCTTTTGTTAAAATTTGGGGGAATTTGTACATGAGAGACTAACTTGGTACTGGTAATAGATAACTACGATTCCTTTACGTACAACCTTGTCCAGTGTATCGGGGAGCTTGGCAGGGAGGTGGAGGTCGCAAGAAACGACAAGATTACCCTGAGGGAGATTGAGGACAAAACCCCTGGACACATCATTATCTCCCCCGGCCCCTGCACTCCACGAGAGAGCGGCATCTCTAACGAGGTCATAAAACACTTTATGGGCAAGATACCTATCCTGGGCGTATGCCTGGGACACCAGTGTATCGCCTACGTCCTGGGGGGGGAAATAGTCAGGGCCGGGAGACTCATGCACGGAAAGACCTCCATGATACACCACGACGGCAAGACCATATTTCGTGGCCTGGCCAACCCCTTTGAGGCCACCCGGTATCATTCCCTTATAGTGAGACCAGAGAGCCTCCCCTCTTGCTTAGAGGTCACTGCCTGGGCGGAGAGGGACGAAATCATGGGCCTCAGACACAAGGAGTACCTCCTGGAAGGGGTGCAGTTCCACCCCGAATCCTTCCTTACGGAGGAAGGCCCAAAGCTAATTAAAAATTTTCTGGAACTCAAAGAAAAAACTTGAAGAATTTTGCCGATCGCCTCATAGAGGTGATACAGGAGAAGGGTAGCCCCATTGCGGTGGGCCTTGACCCACAACTTCAATATTTACCGCAAGAGATAAAAGACAAGGCATTCAAAGACCATGGGCAAGGGTTCAAGGGGGCAAGCCGGGCAATACTGGAATTTAACAGAAAGGTCTTAGACGTCGTATCCCCCTATACCGGCGTAGTGAAACTCCAGGTTGCCTTTTATGAACTACTGGGACCCTGGGGGATGGAGGCATACCGGAAGACCATAACCTATGCCCAAAAGAAAGGGCTGGTGACCATAGGGGACATAAAGAGGGGGGACGTAGAACACACTGCCCTTGCCTACGCCCAGGCCCATCTGGGAGAGGTCAAACTTGACAAAATCACACTCCGGGGGTACGGGACCGATTCGGTAACGCTCAACCCTTACCTGGGAGGGGATAGTATTGCCCCCTTCCTCAAGGTGGCTGAGGAAAAAGCCAAGGGCCTCTTCATCCTGGTAAAGACCACCAACCCCTCTTCCAGGGACTTCCAGGACCTGTCTGCCTCGGACGGGGAGAGATTTTTTGAAAAGGTAGCCAAAAAGGTAAGGCAATGGGGGAGGGGGCTTATCGGCAAAAATGGCTATAGCAGTGTTGGGGCCGTAGTAGGGGCCCAATACCCCAGGACAGCCAACCGTCTGAGGCGTCTCATACCCAGGGCCTTCTTTCTGGTACCTGGCTATGGTGCGCAAGGGGCCGGGGCAAGAGGGCTGGACGCCTATTTTAATGCCGATGGTTACGGCGCAATAATAAGTTCCTCCCGCTCCATCATCTTTGCCTATCTATACCCCCCATGGAAAGGTAGGGGCGTATTGCAATACGCCCCTACAGACTGGGAGGAGGCTGTAAGACAGGCAGTGGTAAAGATGCACTCTGAGGTGGCAGAGGCCGCAGAAAGGGCCAAAAGACGCAGTAGTAGCCGCAGGCTTTAGCCTGCGTATATTTAAAACATGGAGATAATGGATAAACGAACGTCAGGCAGGGGCGCATTACGATACGCCCCCACCCATCCACCAGACGGTGTGACCGTCTTTAAAGGAAAAAAGATAACCGTAATGGGCCTGGGTCTCTTCGGGGGAGGCACCGGTCTTACCCGCTTCCTTGTAACCCATGGGGCCCGGGTAACCGTTACTGACCTTAAGAAGACGTCCCAACTCGCCCCTTCCCTGGAGTCCCTCAAGGGATTGTCTCTGGAGCTACACCTGGGTGGTCACAGAGAGGAAGACTTCAAAGACGTGGACATGGTAGTGGTTAACCCCGCCATACCGAGAGACTCCAGATTCCTCCACATGGCCAGGGAAAACGGTGTCCCACTGGAGACGGAGATGAACCTGTTCTTTAAATTCTGTCCTGCCTCCATTGTAGGTATCACCGGAAGTAAGGGCAAATCCACTACCACGGCCTTGATAGCCGCCATGCTCCAGCGTTCCGAGAAGAGGGTATGGCTGGGAGGAAATATCGGTATGGGGTATTCCCTCCTGGAGAGGATAGAAGAGATGGGGACGGGAGACCTCGTGGTGCTGGAACTCTCTAGCTTCCAACTGGAAGACCTGGACCATATCAGGAAATCCCCCCATGTGGCAGTAGTAACTAACCTGGCCCCCAACCACCTGGACCGCCATAAAGACATGGACAGCTATATTGAGGCCAAAAAGGCCATATTCCGCCACCAGACCGCAGAAGACTACATAATCCTGAACTGGGACGACCCCAGGCTAAGGGACTGGGCCCAGGAGACAAGGTCCAGGGTACTGTGGTACAGCCTGAAATACAGGCCAAATCTTCGCCAGACCGTGTTACCTCCTTTCCGCAGCCAGGCGGTACCCCCGCTCTCCGGAGCCTTCTTTTTGGGTGGTACCACCGTCCGGG
>MHYW01000001.1:0-276 GCA_001828545.1 Planctomycetes bacterium RIFCSPHIGHO2_12_FULL_52_36 | reverse complement strand
GTGCCTCCCTCCTCCTGGGCGTAAACGGCAGAAATATTGAAAAGACTATCCAATCCTTCTCGGGCCTGGAACACAGGCTGGAGTTCGTAGCAGAGATAAAGGGGGTAAAGTACTACAACGATTCAATTGCCACCACGCCAGAATCAGCCATCGCTGGATTAAAGACCTTTGAGGTCCCAATAGTGCTCATAGCCGGGGGATACGACAAAAAGATACCACTGGAGTCCTTCGCCCAGGAATGCGTTGAGAGGAGCAAGTGTGTTATACTTATCGGAG